>NZ_JADBRD010000015.1:0-216280 GCF_014930495.1 Enterobacter cloacae complex sp. S3
GTCCGTTCCGCCACTTATTAAAAGCCCTGAGCTCACGCTCAGGGCTTTTTTCTTATCTGACGTTTAATTATTGCGAAATTAGCAAAAATCCTCTGCGTTTTGCGATCTTTTTCTCTATAACAACGCCAGCGATAATCTTCCTCAGTTTACGAACATAATGATTGAGGAATAGTATGACTCTCCCTGCATTTGGTCTTGGCACTTTCCGCCTGAAAGACGACGTTGTTATCGCATCGGTTAAAACCGCACTCGAACTGGGTTATCGTGCAGTTGATACGGCACAGATCTATGAAAACGAAGCTGCCGTTGGACAAGCTCTCGAAGAGAGTGGTGTGCCGCGTAACGAACTGTTTATCACCACGAAAATCTGGATTGAGAATCTCAGCAAAGATAAGCTGATCCCTAGCCTGAAGGAGAGCCTGAAAAAACTGCGTACTGACTACGTAGATCTGACGCTGATCCACTGGCCATCACCGAATGATGCCGTCTCAGTAGAGGAATTCATGCAGGCGCTGCTGGAAGCGAAAAAGCAGGGCTTAACCCGCGAAATTGGGATCTCCAACTTCACCATTCCGCTGATGGAAAAAGCCATTGCTGCTGTTGGCGCAGAAAATATTGCGACTAACCAGATTGAGCTGTCGCCATACCTGCAAAACCGTAAAGTCGTGGACTGGGCAAAACAGAACGGGATCCACATCACTTCATACATGACGCTGGCCTACGGTAAAGCTCTGAAAGATGAAGTAATTACGCGTATTGCAGAGAAACATAACGCCACTGCTGCGCAGGTGATTCTGGCATGGGCAATGGGTGAAGGTTATGCAGTGATCCCATCATCAACTAAGCGTGAAAACCTGGCCAGCAACCTGTTAGCAGCGGATCTTCATCTGGATGCAGACGATAAAAAAGCGATCGCAGCGCTGGAGTGCAACGATCGCCTGGTCAGCCCGGAAGGTTTAGCTCCTGACTGGGATTAAGTTTGACCCGCCCTCTGTAACCTGAACCCTCACACGGCTCCTCCGGGAGCTGTTTTTATATGTTCACTCAGGAAGTCAATAAAGGCACGAATACGCGTACTCACCGCTCTGTCACTGTAATACACCGCGCTAAAAGGCATTTCGACCGGCAGGCGTTTATCGGCCATCAATTCCACCAGTTCACCCCGGGCTATCTCCTTGTCAATCATATAGTCTGACAAGCAGGCGATACCATTTCCTTCGAGACACAGCTGCTTCAGCGTTTCCCCGCTGTTTGAGGATAATCCGCAGGTAATTTCATGAAGTTGACCATCATGACAGGCGACAGGCCAGGTGTTCAGCGACACCGGCTCCGTAAAGCCAAGGCACAGATGCTGCTTCAATTCTTCAACCGTCTCCGGTTTCCCATGCTCGGCAATATACTCTGGCGATGCGATAATTTTGCGGTAGCTGGCAAACAGAGGGCGGGCACGCAAGCTTGAATCTGTCAGGGTTCCCGCCCGGATAGCCACATCCACTTTCCGTTCGATGAGGTTGATAAACGTCTCTGAGGAGACCAGCGATAGCGTCATCTCCGGATAGCGTTCGCGGAAAGGTTTGATCAGCGGCATCAGAAAATGGAGCACAACCGGCGTGGCCGCATCAATGCGCAGCAACCCACGCGGCGTGCTGCGGGTCTCCATAATCTCCGTCTCCGCTGCAGCCATCTCCTGCAATACCGACTGCACGCGGCGGAAGTAACGCTCTCCCTCTTCCGTCAGGCTCAGCTGCCGCGTCGTTCGGTTAAGCAGACTCACTCCAAGCTTCATCTCCAGTTTTTTTACCGAACGGCTGATGGCTGAGTTAGCCTGACCCAGCTGTTCGGCCGCGCGGCTAAAGCTGCCGCTTTCAACGACGGCGACAAAGATTGTCAGCTCTTCCGATGTTGCTTTCATTTTTGCACCACCTGCAAAATTCTATTGAGATTTTGACCATTTTTGTTATTTAAGCACTGGCGCATACTGCCTGTCATCTTAATCCTGATGATACGGAGTATTTTATGCCACTGGCGCTACTTGCCCTGACGATCAGTGCCTTCGCAATTGGCACGACCGAATTTGTTATCGTGGGTCTGGTTCCCACTATTGCTAACCAGCTTGCGATCTCGTTGCCTTCCGCCGGATTGCTGGTGTCTATCTACGCCCTGGGCGTCGCCGTCGGTGCGCCAGTGCTGACGGCCCTGACCGGACGTTTTCCGCGTAAGCAGCTGTTAGTCGCGCTGATGGTGCTGTTCACCGCTGGCAACATTCTGGCCTGGCAGGCGCCGGACTACACCACGCTGGTGATTGCGCGTCTGTTAACCGGCCTTGCACACGGCGTGTTCTTCTCGATTGGTTCCACCATTGCAACCAGCCTGGTGCCCAAAGAGAAAGCGGCTTCAGCGATTGCGATCATGTTTGGTGGACTGACCGTCGCACTCGTTACGGGCGTACCGCTGGGAACGTTTATCGGACAACACTTCGGCTGGCGTGAAACGTTCCTGGCCGTCTCCTTACTGGGTGCCATCGCCCTGGTGACCAGCCTGCTGCTGGTACCGTCGAATATCCCAGGCCGGGCGAGCGCCAGCCTGCGCGATCAGCTGAAGGTGCTCACGCATCCGCGTTTGCTGATTATCTACGCGGTAACTGCATTGGGCTATGGCGGCGTATTCACGGCTTTCACCTTCCTGGCGCCGATGATGCAGGATCTGGCAGGCTTTTCACCCAATGCCGTGAGCTGGATTTTGCTGGGATACGGTATTTCCGTTGCCATTGGCAATATCTGGGGCGGCAAGCTTGCAGATAAGCATGGTGCGGTACCGGCGCTGAAATTCATCTTCGCCGCCCTGGTGGTTCTGCTGATGATTTTCCAGTTCACGGCTTCGGTACACTACGCCGCGCTGGTCACTGTGCTGGTCATGGGGATCTTTGCCTTTGGTAATGTCCCCGGGCTTCAGGTTTACGTTGTCCAGAAAGCCGAGCTCTATACGCCAAATGCCGTGGATGTGGCGTCCGGTCTGAACATTGCCGCATTTAATATCGGCATTGCGCTGGGCTCCATCATTGGCGGGCAAACCGTAGCGCATGTTGGATTAGCCCAGACCCCGTGGATTGGCGCGGTGATTGTCCTGGTCGCCTTCCTGCTGATTGGACTGAGTGGACGTCTCGATAAGCCAGCCAGGGACGCGCTGGGTTAACATCAGTAAGTGCTTGCTTACAAAACTGGAAAGCGGTTTCTCAGAAATTGCGTTGAAAGTATGACCTAAAGTCCCTATAACATTAGAACCAGTCCGTTTTCCGGGCTGGTTCATGTTACAGAGGCTGTTTCCAAAAGTGCGAAAAAATACCTATGCCATGCGTTATGTTGCCGGAATGCCCGCGGAGAGGATCTTGCCTCCGGGGTCATTTGCGAGCATAAGCCAGGCATTACCCGCCGGCACACCGTTAAGCAGCGATGAGAAAATCCGTGTACTGGTGTGGAATATCTTTAAGCAGCAGCGTGCCGAATGGTTATCGGTACTCAAGAATTTTGGAAAAGATGCCCACCTGGTTCTGCTCCAGGAGGCACAAACCACCCCTGAACTGGTACGCTTTGCCACCACGAACTATCTTGCCGCCGACCAGGTGCCTGCGTTTGTCCTGCCACAACACCCCTCAGGTGTGATGACGCTTTCAGCAGCACATCCGGTCTATTGTTGTCCACTGCGCGAACGTGAACCTATCCTGCGTCTGGCAAAATCGGCGCTGGTGACGGTCTATCCGCTGCCGGATACCCGAATGCTGATGGTCGTGAATATCCATGCGGTAAATTTCAGTCTGGGCGTGGATGTCTACAGTAAGCAGTTACTTCCGATCGGCGATCAGATTGCCCATCACAGCGGGCCCATCATTATGGCCGGCGATTTCAATGCCTGGAGTCGTCCGCGCATGAATGCGCTGTATCGCTTTGCGCGCGAAATGTCGCTGCGTGAAGTTCGTTTTAGCGATGACCAGCGCAAAAAAGCCTTTGGTCGTCCTCTCGATTTTGTCTTCTATCGTGGTTTGAGCGTGCATGATGCCTCGGTTCTGGTGACGCGCGCCTCGGATCATAACCCTCTACTAGTCGAATTCAGTCCCGGCAAACCTGATAAATAATGGTGTGTCAGGTCTGCCGTGGGGCAGGCCTGTGCGGGTGCTGCCCTTTATTTTTCACTCACAAAGGACAGTACGATGACAACAACACGCTCCCATCATGACAACGTAGAAAAACAGTTTGGTTCTCAGGCAAGTGCCTATTTGAGCAGCGCCGTGCATGCTTCTGGCCGCGATCTGGTGCGTCTCGGTGAACGTCTGGCGGCGTTCCCGCAGGCACACGTGCTGGATTTAGGCTGCGGGGCAGGGCATGCCAGCTTTACCGCTGCGCAGCGGGTCGCGCACGTTACCGCGTATGACTTATCCAGCCAGATGCTGGACGTCGTTGCCGGGGCGGCAAAAGCGAAAGGGCTGAACAACATCAATACGCGCCAGGGCTATGCCGAATCCTTACCGTTCGATGATGCATCGTTTGAGGTGGTGATCAGCCGTTATTCCGCGCACCACTGGCACGATGTCGGCCAGGCATTGCGCGAGGTCAAACGTGTTCTGAAGCCGGGCGGCACCTTCATCATTATGGATGTGATGTCTCCCGGACACCCGGTGCGCAATATCTGGCTGCAGACGGTAGAAGCGCTGCGCGATACCTCGCACGTGCAAAATTACGCCAGCGGAGAGTGGTTGTCGCTTATCACTGAAGCGGGGCTGATCGCGCGCGCGTTGATTACCGATCGCTTACCGCTGGAGTTCAGCTCCTGGATCGCGCGTATGCGCACCCCGGAAGCATTGAGCCAGGCGATCAGACTGTATCAGGAGAGTGCGTCCGCGGAGGTAAAGGCGTACTTTGAACTGCAGGACGATGGCTCGTTTACCAGCGATACCATCATGGCTGAAGCGCAAAAAGCGGAATAAACAAAAAAGGCACCGAGGGGAATCGGTGCCTTTTTATCTTTCGATCGTGCTATCAGGAGTCTGGCGTCGCGCTGTTCTTCACAAACAGCGTCAGCTGGTCGCCAGGTTTCAGATTGTCAGTATCATTGTTCCAGCGCATCACATCCTTGATGTTCACGCCGTGCCGTTTTGCGATACTGGACAGTGAATCGCCCTTGCGTACGCGATAGGTAATGCTATCGCTGTTGCTGGCGAGACGCTGTGCGCTGCTACCTGCACCTACCGTCAGAGTCTGACCCACTTTCAGGCCGGAACTGCGCAGATTATTCCACTGCTGCAGATCTTTCGCATTCACGCCAAGACGTGACGCGATGCCCGAAAGCGTATCACCTGAACGAACCTTATAGCTGCGGCTGTTAACTGATGATGCATCCGCGATCAGCGTTGACTGAACGGCGGCGATTTCACCAGAAGCTAAAGACTCACGTAACTGCTCGGCATGTTTCTGCGGAACCATTACATACTGCGGGCCACTTGCCCCCAGGGTTGAGCCTTTAACGCCAGCATTAAAGGTTTTCAATTTACTTACCGACATACCCGTCATATCAGCAACCTGTTGAATATCAACTGGATTGCTGAGGCGAACACGCGCCAGTGCACGACTTTCGTCTGGTGTTGGCAGTTGTACACCGTAACGCTTGCTGTTCTTGAGAATATCGCTCAATGCCAGCATTTTCGGTACGTAAATCTTTGTTTCCTGTGGCAGTGAGAGCGACCAAAAATCGGTGGATTTACCCCGTGCTTTATTCGCTTTCATTGCCTTCAGTACACGACCTTCGCCACTATTATACGCTGCGACCGTTAACAGCCAGTCGCCGTCAAACATCTTGTTCAGACGTTGCATCATGTCGAGAGCGGCTGTCGTTGAAGCGACAACATCGCGACGCGCATCATAGTTGCGGGTCTGTTTCAGACCATAGTTTCGCCCGGTGCTCGGAATGATCTGCCAAATGCCTGCGGCATTGGCGCCAGACGTCGCGTGTGGGTCAAAAGCGCTCTCCACTATGGGTAGGAGTACCAGCTCCATAGGCATGTTACGTTTCTTAACTTGCCCGGCTATCCAGTACATATACGGCTCTGCCCGTAACGTTACATCGTGGAGATAGCTCTTATTACTTAAATACTTCTGTTTCTGTTCGCGAATCCGGGGATTTTCCGGAATTCCCATCTTTAGCTCGTCGCCAATAGAGGTCCACAAGTCTTGATCCTGCGCGTAAGATGTTCCATCGTCCATCCAGCGCGCCGAACTTGCAAACTTCCCTGCTTCCCCTTGACCAGCTGCAGAAAGGCTCTGTGCGTGCTGTTGTACGTTGCTGCCGTTTTGCGACTGGCAACCTACAAGCAGGACAGAGGCGAGTAATATCGCTTTTGCCTTCATGTGTGTGTCAATAGTTGCTTAAAAGACGAGCGATGATAACGGCGAAATTTTGAAAAGGCAACCCGCAATTATCTGAAGTTATCTTTCTTTGACCTTAACCATGCAAATCGTTGTTCTGGTTGTTGCAAATTTGTTTCTTGGTTAATTTTATTAATTAAATCAATATCATCTGTGCGTAAAAATAAATTAATTTGGCGCTCATTTTTCAGAATTACGGGGAGTGTTTTTTGGTTTTTTGCACGTAACTCCTTCACTTTGTGATAATAATCCTGAATCGCTCGATCCTCGGGTAAGAGGCTCACTGCAAACTTCATATTTCCTAATGTATACTCATGGGCGCAACAAATGAGCGTCTCATCGGGTAGCGCGTTAATCTTCTGTAAAGACTGATACATTTGAGCTGGCGTGCCTTCAAACAGTCTTCCGCAGCCTCCGGAGAACAGCGTATCGCCGCAAAAAAGATAAGGCTTACTGTAGAAACACAGATGTCCCAAAGTGTGACCCGGTGTGGCAAATACGGAAAACTCCCACTCGCGTATGAGGATATTTTCGCCTTCTTCGGCTACATGCGTGATTCCCTTATCTTGTGCCTCTGCCGGTCCGTAAACCACAAGATGCGGAAAATGAGCGCGCAGTTCAGGCACGCCGCCAGTGTGATCGTTATGATGATGCGTCAACAGAATGGCTTCTGGCTGCCAGCCGTTGTCTTTTATGGCGTGCAGTACAGGGGCGGATTCTCCGGGATCGACAATGATGCAGCGGCGATCGTCGTCAACCAAAACCCAGATGTAATTGTCCTGAAACGCTGGAATACTGATAAGATTCATACATTACCTCTTAGAGCGTGGCGGGTGTTTTGATGAAACCGGCAAGGATACCTCAGACTGTCGCAGCACCGGAACGTTGGGCGGAATTGCCCTGGGGTGAATACTATCGCGAAGCGTTAGAACAGCAGCTGAAGCCCTGGCTCGCGAAAATGTATGGCTTTCACCTGCTTAAGATTGGCAATCTCAGCGCGGAAATCAATACCGAAAGCTGCGCTATCTCGCATCAGGTTAACGTCTCTCTCGGCGGATCGCCGGTTCAGGTGAAAGCAGACCCGTTGCATCTGCCGTTTGCGGAAAAATCCGTCGATGCGTGTTTGCTCGCACATACGCTACCCTGGTGCAGCGATCCGCATCGTCTGCTTCGCGAAGCCGATCGCGTGCTGATTGATGACGGCTGGCTGGTACTTAGCGGATTCAATCCGCTAAGCCTGATGGGCCTGCGTAAGCTGGTACCAGTGCTACGCCGGACTCCACCTTACAACAGCCGGAT
This sequence comes from Enterobacter cloacae complex sp. S3, assembly GCF_014930495.1. Lineage (NCBI taxonomy): Bacteria > Pseudomonadati > Pseudomonadota > Gammaproteobacteria > Enterobacterales > Enterobacteriaceae > Enterobacter > Enterobacter cloacae complex sp. S3. Next base: position 7,713 of record NZ_JADBRD010000015.1, read on the forward strand.
GTTCACCATGATGCGTCAGCTCGACTGGCTTTCACTGCTGAATTTTGAAGTGCTCTGCTACGGTGGTTTTCAGGTGCTGCCCTGGGCGCGGCAGGGGGGCGTGGTACTGAGCACCCATCTCCCCGCGTTGGGCTGTTTGCAGTTTATCGTTGCGCGTAAGCGAACCATTCCCCTTACGCTTAACCCCATGAAGCAGAGCAAGTCGAAAACGCCCATCCGCCAGACCGTGGGCGCCACGCGGCAGTACAAAAAAACCGATTAGACGTCGGGCTGATAGCCCGCATCTTCATGTGCGGGATTGGATGCCGCAGCACGCGCCAGTTCGTCGCAGCGTTCGTTTTCCGGGTGGCCTGCGTGGCCTTTAACCCACTCCCACTTAATCTGGTGCTGGCCCAGCGCAGCATCAAGACGTTTCCAGAGATCGACGTTCTTGACCGGCTTCTTATCGGCGGTCTTCCAGCCGCGTTTTTTCCAGTTATGGATCCACTGGGTGATCCCCTGACGCACGTACTGACTGTCGGTGCTTAGCACCACGTCACAATGTTCTTTTAACGCCTCCAGCGCCACGATGGCCGCCATCAACTCCATCCGGTTGTTGGTGGTCAGAAAATAGCCTTCGCTAAAGGTTTTTTCGTGCTGGCGATAGCGCATAATCGCGCCGTAGCCGCCGGGTCCTGGGTTACCGAGACAAGATCCATCGGTGAAAATTTCTACCTGTTTACGCATCTCTGGTAGACTTCCTGTATTCGAAACGTTCAGTTAAACGATAAGTCTGACATAAATGACCGCTATGAGCACTGCAATTACTCGCCAGATTGTCCTCGATACCGAAACCACCGGTATGAACCAGATCGGCGCGCACTACGAAGGGCATAAGATCATCGAGATCGGCGCCGTTGAAGTGGTGAACCGTCGTCTTACGGGGAACAACTTCCACGTCTACCTCAAACCCGATCGGCTGGTTGATCCGGAAGCGTTCGGCGTTCACGGTATTGCCGATGAGTTCTTGCTGGATAAGCCGACTTTTGCGGATGTCGCTGACGAGTTCCTGGAATACATCAAGGGTGCCGAGCTTGTCATCCATAACGCATCGTTCGATATCGGCTTTATGGATTATGAATTCAGCAAGCTTAATCGTGATATTCCGAAGACGAACACCTTCTGTAAGGTGACGGACAGCCTGGCGCTGGCAAGGAAGATGTTCCCCGGCAAGCGTAACAGCCTGGATGCACTCTGCTCGCGCTACGAGATAGACAATACCAAGCGAACGCTCCACGGGGCGTTGCTCGATGCCCAGATCCTGGCCGATGTCTATCTGACGATGACCGGCGGGCAGACGTCAATGAAGTTCAGTATGGAAAGTGAATCCCAGCAGACGCAAGGCGAAGCGGGCATTCAGCGCGTTGTCCGTCAGGCCAGTCGGTTGCGGGTTATTTTAGCCAGTGACGAAGAGCTTCTTAACCACGAATCCCGGCTTGATCTGGTCCAGAAGAAGGGCGGCAGCTGTTTGTGGCGCGCCTGAAAAAACGCCTTAATGCCTGTAAAATCATCGTTTGGGCGATTTTTGCAGCAAACGATTCAAAACGTGAGAAAAAGCGTTGACGAGATCGGAGGCGCACCGTAATATGCGCCTCGTTCCCCAAGCGGGAACAGTGGAGCGGTAGTTCAGTCGGTTAGAATACCTGCCTGTCACGCAGGGGGTCGCGGGTTCGAGTCCCGTCCGTTCCGCCACTATTCAGAAAGCCTGAATCAGAAATGATTCAGGCTTTCGTCGTTTCAGCCTTCAGTAATCTCATTCTCTCCCTTGTCGTTAACAAAAATTTAATGCTCATAGTGCAATTTATTAACAATTGCACGGATATAGTGCATTATTTGCACTGTAATTGTGCATTTCTCCATCACTCCTCTCTTCGCACCTCATTCAGAATGTTTCTTTCTGTAAAAATAATTCACGCAGAATCATCTGGTTATCTCCTGCTTTCCAAAAATATACCGAACCAATTGCGTATTGGTTTGGTTATTGCTTAATCATTAGCACGATAAGCTTCATTCCATATCAATAACTTATCGTTAATAAAAATAAAGTCATGATGAAAGCGAGCGAACCAATATGGAAAAACCGTCACGGTTTCTGGCCAATTCCAGCACCGCGCTTGAGCAGTTGCGCGGGCTTATCAACCAGCATGAGTCAACACCAGGCATACCGCTGCCCACGGAACGTGAGCTGTCGGACACTCTCGGCGTAGGACGACGCGAAGTACGTCGTGCGCTGGACGTGCTGGAAGAAGAGGGGCGCATCTGGCGTAAGCAGGGCAAAGGGACCTTTATTGGCCCGGCGGCACCTGTTGAACCGCTGGCCCTTCAGGGATTGGTTCAGCAGACCAACCTTCTGGAAGTGATGGAAGCTCGTCTACAGCTCGAACCCGGCTTAGCCCGGCTTGCGGCACTGCGTGCCACCAGGGAAAACCTCGCGCTTATGCAGCGCATGCTGGAACGCATCGACAAGGTCAGCCCGGACGACCGCGATCTCAACGAACTCTGGGACAGCGCCTTTCACCGGGCGATTGCCGAGGCGGCGGGCAACCGTCTGATGCTCGGCCTGTTTGATGCCATTGATGCCGTTCGGCGCGAACCGGGCTGGCAGCATCTGCGCGAATTAGCCCGCACGCCCGAACGTGTCGACAGCTATAACGACCACCACCATAAGATCATGTCTGCGATTATCCATCGCCAGCCTAATGAAGCCGCGGCCGCCATGCGCGAACACCTGCTCAGCCTGCAAACCGCCCTGATTCAGGCGATCCACCTTGAGGACGACTTCACGCCATGACGACAATACCCTTTAAGGACGCCGCGCCCGTATTGCGGGTGCAAAACCTCAACGTTACGTTTGCTGGCTCGCCGGTTAGCGTGCTTGATGGTATCTCGCTGGCCGTCAGGGCGGGCGAAACGCTGGCGCTGGTGGGGGAGTCCGGCTGCGGGAAAAGTATCACCTCACTGGCGCTGATGGGGTTACTGCCCGCCAGCGCGCAGATTGTCAGCGGCGAGATGCAGTTTCGCCGCCACGACCTTCGAAAGCTCTCACCGCGCGAGTATGCCGATCTGCGCGGCAGCGAGCTGGCGATGATTTTCCAGGAGCCGATGACCTCGCTCAATCCGGCGTTCACGCTGGGGGATCAGCTGAGCGAAGCGGTTATGCGACACCAGAACGTCTCGCGCGCAGAGGCGATGAAGGTCGCGCTGCAGATCCTCGAGAAGGTGCAGATCCCGGCGGCAGAGATGCGCCTGAAAGCATATCCCCACCAGCTTTCCGGCGGCATGCGCCAGCGCGTGATGATTGCCATGGCGCTGATTAACCACCCTAAACTGCTGATTGCCGACGAGCCAACCACCGCGCTCGACGTCACCATCCAGGCGCAAATCCTCGCCTTGCTCAACGCCTTAAAAGAGGAAACCGGCACGGCGGTGCTGATGATCACCCACGATTTAGGCGTGGTGGCAGAAGTCGCCCAGCAGGTCGCCGTGATGTATGCCGGACAGGTGGTGGAGCAGGGGAGCGTGGAGGCAATATTCGCCGACCCGCAGCACCCGTACACCATCGGCCTGATGGGGTCGATCCCCTCGCTGGGAGCACGCAAGGGCCAGCTCTCCACAATTCCCGGCGCGGTCCCGCTCCCGGAATCCATGCCGAAAGGCTGCCGTTTTGCCACCCGCTGCCCGTTTGCGCAGTCGCGCTGCCATGATGAAAAACCGCAGCTCACCGCGCTCGGCGCGGGCCATCAGGTAGCCTGCTTCCGCGTGCCGCTCGAACACCACATTGCCCTGGGAGAGACCGCATGACCACGCCCATTCTTGAAGCCCGTGACCTCAGCAAGCTTTTCCCCGGCCCCAAAAAACTCTTTACTCCGGCACGCTTTGTCACGGCGGTCGATCGCGTTTCGCTTGCCGTGATGCCGGGCGAAACGCTGGCGATTGTCGGCGAGTCCGGCTCCGGGAAATCTACCCTCGGCCGCCTGCTGCTGCGCCTGCTGGCCGCCAGCGAAGGGCGCGTGTTCTATCAGGGGGAAGAGATCACCGACGCCTCCGGTGCCCGCCTGAACCAGCTCCGGCGCGAGCTGCAGATTATCTTCCAGGATCCCTTCGCCTCGCTCAACCCGCGCATGACGGTGGAGCAGATCGTCGGGGAGCCGCTGTGGCTGCACCAGAACATGAAAAAGGCGGATCGCCAGTATCGCGTTGCCGAGCTGCTTAAAACCGTGGGCCTGCCTGCCGCCTGGGCCGGGCGCTATCCGCACGAGTTTTCCGGCGGGCAGCGCCAGCGTATCGGCATTGCGCGTGCGCTGGCTTCCGGGCCGAAGCTGCTGCTGGGCGATGAGCCGGTATCCGCGCTGGATGTGTCCGTTCAGGCGCAGGTGGTTAATCTGCTGGAGAGCCTGAAGCACCAGCTGGGGCTGACGATGGTGATTGTCGCTCACGGCCTGGCGGTGATCCGCCATATGAGCGACCGTGTTGCGGTCATGTATCTCGGACAAATCGTCGAGCTTGCCACCGTCGACGAGATTTTTGACGCGCCGCTGCACCCCTACACCCAGGCGCTGATCGCCTCGGCACCGCAGATGCAGCCGGGCGTTGAACGCGACGCGCTGCTGCTGCAGGGGGATCTGCCCAACCCGGCCAGTCCGCCGTCCGGCTGCCGTTTCCACACCCGCTGCCCGTACGTCACCGATGAATGCCGCCAGGTTGAGCCGATCAATCAGGTGCTCGACGGCGGGCGTCAGGTTGCCTGTCATCGCTGGCAGGAGATCAACCGCGATCGCAGCGTTATTCAGATCGCACCGCCATCCGCCGCCTTTCTGCGCCGCCGCGCGCTGTTTGAACACGCGGCCACTCACTCGTCCCTTCCTTCAAGGAACTCATGATAATGACAATGCGTAATTCTCTTTTGACCGTACTGGGAAGTGTTATGTTGCTTGGCGCGGCGCTGCCCGCCCATTCTGAAAGCGTGCTGCGGATCGGCCTGGGCGCTGACCCGGACATGCTCGACCCGCATCTGGCGCGCACCTACTATGGCCGCTTCGTGTTTGCCTCCCTGTGCGACAGGCTGGTGGACGTGGATGAAAACCTGAAGGTCGTCCCCGGCCTGGCTAAAGACTGGGCGTGGAGTGACGACGGTAAAACCCTGACGCTTAATCTGCGCGAAGGCGTCACCTTCCACGACGGTGAGAAATTTGATGCCGCCGCGGCAAAATACAACCTCGACCGCGCCCTGACCCTGAAAGGCTCCCTGCGTAAGAGCGAGATCTCCTCCGTTGAATCGGTCGAGGTCACCGGCCCGATGCAGATTGCGCTGCACCTGAAGACCCCCGATGCCGCGCTGCTGATGCAGCTCACCGACCGCGCGGGCGCGATGATGGCCCCGGAGGCGGCGAAAAAGCCGGACTTTGCCGCCCACCCGGTCTGCTCCGGCCCGTATAAATTCGACAGCCGCGTGTCCCAGGACCGCATCGTTCTGACCCGCTTCGACAACTACTGGAACAAAGACGCTTACCACTTCGACAAAATTATCTATCTGCCGATCCCGGACGCCTCCGTGCGCCTCGCGAACCTGCGCGCGGGCGATCTTGACCTGACCGAAGGCATCGCCGCCAGCGACGTTAAAACGGTCGAAGCCGACAGCAAGCTGGCGCTGGCGAAGGTAACCGGTCTCGGCTATCAGGGCATAACCTTCAACATCAACAACGGCAAGGTGCCGGCGAACGATCCGTTCAAGGACGCCCGCGTGCGCGAGGCGTTTTCTCAGGCCATCGACCGCGATGCGTTAAACCAGGTGGTCTTCGAAGGGCTTTACACCCCGGCAAACCAGGCGTTTTCCCCGGTCAGCCCGTATCACGTTAACCTGCCGGTTCCGCCGCGTGACGTCGACAAAGCCAAAGCGCTGCTGAAGGCGGCAGGCGTCACCGCGCCGCTGACCGTCAACCTGCTGGTGCCGAACAACCCAACCTCGCAGCAGGTGGGCCAGGTATTGCAGGCTATGGTCGCCGAGGCCGGATTTAACCTGAACCTGCAGATGACCGAATTCGCCACGCTGCTCGATCGCCAGCAGAGCGGCGACTATCAGCTGAGCTTCTCCGGCTGGTCGGGACGCCCGGATCCGGACGGTAGCATCTACGGCTTTATCAACAGCAAAGGCACGCTCAACGACGGCCGCTACAGCAACGCGCAGGTCGATGAGTGGCTGACCCAGGCGCGCCAGAGCACCGACCAGGCCGCACGCCAGCCGCTGTACGACAAGGTGGTGAAGCAGCTGCAAACCGACATGCCGATTACCTACCTCTACTTCGAGCCGCGCATTTTCGGTCTGAACAAAAGCGTGCAGGGCTTTAAGCCGTACCCGGACGGCATCGTGCGTCTGGCGGGTTTAACGCTGGCGAAATAACCGTCCTGAGGAGAACCCATGCTGGAACTGATTTGCAAACGTCTGCTGCTGGCTATACCAACCCTGCTGCTGGTGAGCATGATGGTCTTCGGGCTGCAAAAGCTGCTGCCCGGCGACCCGCTAATCGCCATGGCCGGGGAGGAGCGCGATCCGGCGGTCATCGCCCAGCTGCGCGCGGAGCTGAACCTCGATGCGCCGATCCCCGTGCAGTATTTCCACTGGCTGACGCGGGCGCTGCAGGGCGATCTGGGCGTCTCCTTACGCACGCACGAACCGGTGACGCAGCTGATCGCCAGCAAGCTGCCGGTCACGCTGGAGCTGTCGCTGCTGGCGATGATTATCGCGCTGGTGTTTGGCATCAGCATGGGGATCCTCGCGGCGGTGAACAAAAACAGCTGGGTCGATCACGGGGCGAACTTCGTGGCGATCTCGGGGATCTCGATCCCGCACTTCTGGCTGGGGATCCTGCTGATTCTGGTCTTTTCGGTGAACCTGCAGTGGCTGCCCGCGTCCGGCTACGTGCCGTTCAGTGAAGATCCGCTCCAGAACCTGCGCACGCTGCTGCTGCCCGCGTCCGTGCTCGGAACGGGCCTTGCGGCGACGCTGATGCGCCATACCCGCGCCTCGATGATTGCGGTCCTGAAGGCGGATTACATCCGCACCGCGCGCGCTAAGGGGCTGCTGCCAAAGGCGGTGATCCTGAAGCACGCGTTTCGCAACGCGCTGGTGCCGGTCATCACCCTCACCACGCTGCTGTTTGGCGAGCTGCTGGGCGGCGCGGTGCTGACCGAGCAGGTCTTCACCATTCCGGGCTTCGGCAAGATGATCGTCGACTCGGTATTTAACCGTGACTACGCGGTGGTGCAGGGCGTGGTGCTGATCGTGGCGATCGGCTTCCTGATGCTCAACCTGCTGGCCGACGTGCTCTACGTCCTTATCAACCCGAAAATGCGAGGTTAACCATGGCGGAACTGACGACGCAAACCGTTACGCCCGCGCTGCCGCGCGCGCAGAACCGGGTGCTGAAGAAATTCCTCGCCAACAAAAGCGCGGTGATTGGCGCGGTGGTGGTGGGATTCTTTGTGCTGGTGGCGCTGCTGGCGCCGTGGATCGCCCCGTTTGACCCGGTCAAAGCCAACTTCCTGGCGGTGCGCAAAGCGCCGTCGGCGATGTACTGGTTCGGCACCGACGAGCTGGGGCGCGACATTTTATCCCGCATTATCTGGGGTGCGCGCACCTCGCTGATGGCAGGCTGTATGTCGGTCGTTATCGCGGTGGTCATCGGCGTGCCGCTGGGGCTGGTGGCGGGTTACTTCCAGAAGATGTGGGACGGCGTGATCTCGCGGTTTATCGAGGCGCTGCTGGCCTGTCCGTTCCTGATCATGGCGATCGCGCTGGGGGCGTTTTTGGGCCCGAGCCTGACGAACGCCATGATCGCCATCGGTCTTTCGGCGATGCCGATCTTCGCCCGCCTGACGCGCGGCCAGGTGATCGCCATTCGCAACGAAGAGTATATCGACGGCGCGCGGGCGATTGGCCTGCCGGATCGCTGGATCATCATTAAATACGTCCTGCCGAACGTGATGTCGCCGATCCTGGTGCAGGCCACGCTGGCGATTGCCTCGGCGATTATCGCCGAAGCCAGCCTGTCGTTTTTGGGGCTGGGGCAGCAGCCGCCCAATCCGTCCTGGGGCTCCATGCTCAACACCGCGAAAGGGTTTCTGGAGCAGGCGCCGTGGATGTCCGTTTTCCCCGGCGTGGCGATTTTCCTTGCCGTGCAGGGCTTTAATTTACTCGGTGACGGGCTGCGCGATGCGCTCGATCCGCGCCACGACTAAGGAGTCATGATGACCAAAGCGCTTGATTTTACATCCGGTTACGCTTCACGCCGCCCGCCAATGATGGGCCGTAACGCCGTCGCCACGTCGCAACCGCTGGCGGCGCAGGCGGGAATGAAAATGCTGCAGCTGGGCGGCAACGCCGTTGATGCGGCGATTGCCACCGCGATGGCGCTGACGGTGGTTGAGCCGACCGGCAACGGGATCGGCAGCGACGCCTTTGCCATCGTCTGGGACGGCGAAAAGCTGCACGGCCTCAACGCGTCCGGTCGTTCGCCTGCAAGCTGGCATGCGGATCTGTTTGCCGGTAAAAACGCGGTGCCGGAAATTGGCTGGGACGCTGTGACCGTGCCGGGTGCGGTATCCGGCTGGGTCGCGCTGGCGGAACGCTTCGGCACGCTGCCGCTGACCACCCTGGCGCAGCCAGCCATTGACTACGCGCGCAACGGTTTCCCTGTCTCCCCGCTGATTGGCCATCTCTGGCAGCGCGGCTATAGCAAGCTGAAAGATCAGCCGGGCTTCAGCGCCTGCTTCGCGCCGGAAGGCCGCGCCCCGCGCGTGGGGGAAATCTTCCGTAACCCGGCGCAGGCGAACTCGCTGGAGCTGATTGCCCGCACCAACGGTGAAGCCTTTTACCGCGGCGAGCTGGCGCAGAAAATTGCCGCTTTCGCCAAAGAACACGGCGCGCACCTGACGGCTGAAGATCTGGCAAACCACCGCGTGGACTGGGTAGAGCTGCTGTCGCGCGACTTCGCGGGCGGTTCGGTGCAGGAATTGCCGCCAAACGGCCAGGGGATCGCCACGCTGATTGCGCTCGGCATTCTGGAGCAGTGCGGCATTGAGAAGCATCACCCGGATTCCGTGCAGTCCCTGCACCTGTCCATTGAGGCGATGAAGCTGGCGCTGGCGGATCTCGACCGCTACGTGGCGGATGAAGACCATATGGCGTTCGCGGCGCAAGAGCTGCTGAGCGACCATTATCTGAAGTCGCGCGCGGCGCTTATCAATCACGAGCACGCCTCTGATTTCGTTTACGGTTCCCCGACGCAGAGCGGCACGGTCTACATCAGCACCGCCGACGCCAGCGGGATGATGGTTTCGTTTATTCAGTCCAACTACATGGGCTTTGGTTCAGGCATTGTGGTGCCGGATACGGGGATCAGCCTGCAAAACCGGGGCTGCGGGTTTGTGCTGGATCCCAATCACCCGAACGCGCTGGCGGGCAGCAAGCGACCGTTCCACACCATCATTCCGGGCTTTGCGATGGACGGCAACGGCCAGCCGCTGATGTCTTTCGGCGTGATGGGTGGCCCGATGCAGGCGCAGGGGCACATGCAGATGGCGCTGCGCATTATGCTGCACGGGCAAAACCCACAGGCGGCAATCGATGCCCCGCGCTGGCGCGTGGTGCAGGGCAGGGAGGTGATCGTTGAATCGACCTTCGATCGCAATACCATCGCCGCGCTGCGCGAACGCGGTCATCAGATCGTGGTGGAAGATCCGCTTCAGGATTACAACTTCGGCGGGGCGCAGGTGATTTATCGCCTGCCGGAAGGGCACTACGTGGCCGCGACGGAAAGCCGTAAAGACGGGCAGGCGCTGGTGAGTTAATGTTTTATCCTCCCTCTCCCGTTGGGAGAGGGGCGGGGTGAGGGGAAAATTTCACCCAACGCTAAACGGATCCGCATCCTGCCAGGCCGGAAACTTCTCGCGATACTCCTGCAGCGCCGTCAACGACAGCTCGGCATCAATGCGCGTCGCCTGATGCGGCTCGGCGGTGGCAATGATCTCGCCCTGCGGGTTCACCACCCGGCTGTCGCCGCGGTAGTGATGCCCGTTGCCGTCGGTTCCCACGCGGTTACAGCCCACCACGTACGCCTGGTTCTCAATCGCGCGCGCTACCAGCAGCGACTGCCAGTGGAGGGAGCGCGGTGCAGGCCAGTTGGCAACATACAGCGCCAGGTCGTAATCGTTGCGGTTGCGCGACCACACCGGGAAGCGCAGGTCGTAGCAGACCAGCGGCAAAATACGCCAGCCGCGCCACTTGAACACCACGCGCTCGTGACCCGCTTCATAGTGATGATGCTCATCCGCCATGCGGAACAGGTGGCGTTTATCGTAAAAATGCACTTTCCCTTCCGGCTCCACCAGCAGGAAGCGGTTCACCGGCCCGCGATCCGTTTGCAGCGCAGCACTACCCGCGATCAGCGCGTTGGTCTGCTGTGCTTTGGCATGCATCCAGGCGACCACCTCATCCTGCGGCATTGACTGTTGTGCCGCTTCCATGGCGAAGCCGGTCGTGAACATCTCCGGCAGGACAATCACATCGCGCCCGGTAATCTCTTCCAGTTGACGATCAAAGTGGCGCAGGTTGGCGGGGCCATCCATCCACACTAAAGGTTGCTGCAAAATAGAAATCTTCAAACCAGGCACGATACAGACTCCTCAAAAGACCGCTTTTTGACACTGTAGCACGTCATTACGAGAAAATGTGGCAATAAAAAACCCCGCGCGAGGCGGGGTTTGTATAAGCGAAACGCGTTATGCCGCTTCAGGCTTGCGGTGCTTCTCCGGGAGCTTTACCGGCTGCGTCGCCAGCTCGTCCGGCTCGAAATCATCCACGTTAATGCTGCGCAGACGGCTCTCTTCGGCTTTCACCAGCAGCGCAGCTTCATCTTTATTGATAATGCCGCCGGCGAGCGCCTGTTTTGCCAGTTCGTCCAGACGGGTAAACGGCAGGTTTTTGCCCAGCTGTTTACAGATCTTCTGGTGAATCGGATCGGCAGCCATCACGTCCAGCAGCGCCTCTTCCAGCAGTCCCACCGGGTTATGCGGCGTCGGCGTCAGATACTGACCACGACCGATGCGGGAGCGGGTTGCGCTCGGTACCTGCAGGATCTTCGCCACCTTGTGGTCCAGCTTGTCGGACGGCGCAAGGTGGTGACGTCCGGTCGGGAAGATCACCGCGCGCAGAGCGCCCGCCACGAAGCGGTTCGGGAAGTTCGCCAGCAGGTCGTCAATCGCCTGTTCAGCCTGATACATCGCATCCTGAACGCCCCAGTGCACCAGCGGCAGATCCGCTTCCTGACGGCCTTCGTCGTCGTAGCGCTTCAGGACCGCAGAGGCCAGGAAGATCTGGCTCAGTACATCCCCCAGACGGGCAGAGATACGCTCGCGACGCTTCAGGCTACCGCCCAGCACCGCCATGGAGACGTCAGACAGCAGAGCCAGGTTGGCGCTCAGACGGTTCAGATGCTGGTAGTAACGTTTGGTCGCATCGCCGGTCGGCGTCGCGCTGGTAAGACCGCGCGTCAGGCCCAGCCAGAAGCTGCGCACCTTGTTGCTGCCCACGTGACCGATATGTTTGAACAGCAGCTTATCGAAGGCATCCACGTCGTTGTTCTGCGCGGCAGCCATCTCTTCCAGCACGTACGGATGGCAGCGAATTGCGCCCTGACCGAAGATCATCATGCTGCGGGTCAGGATGTTTGCCCCTTCCACGGTGATGGCAATCGGTGCGCCCTGATAGCCGCGCGCCAGGAAGTTGCCTTCGCCGAGCATAATGCCTTTACCGCCTGCGATATCCATCGCGTCAATGATCGACTGCTGCGCGCGGTGGGTACAGTGGTACTTCACAATCGCGGACAGCACGGCCGGTTTTTCGCCCAGCATGATGCCGTAGGTAATCAGCGATGCAGCGGCATCCATCACGTAGGCATTGCCCGCGATACGCGCCAGCGGCTCTTCGATACCTTCCATCTTGCCGATGGAGATTTTGAACTGACGGCGGATGTGGGCGTACGCGCCAATCCCCATCGCGACCGACTTCAGACCGCCGGTTGAGTTCGACGGCAGGGTAATTCCGCGGCCCACGGACAGGCATTCCACCAGCATACGCCAGCCCTGACCGGCCATTTTCGGGCCACCGATGATGTAGTCAATCGGCACAAAGATGTCCTGACCGCGGGTCGGACCGTTCTGGAACGGCACGTTCAGCGGGAAGTGACGGCGACCAATTTCAACGCCTGGGGTAGAGGTTGGGATCAGCGCACAGGTAATGCCAAGATCTTCTTCGCCGCCCAGCAGTTTTTCCGGGTCAGAGAGCTTAAAGGCCAGACCCAGCACGGTGGCGATTGGCGCCAGGGTGATATAACGCTTGTTCCAGGTCAGGCGCATGCCCAGCACCTGCTCGCCCTGCCACTCGCCCATGCAGACCACGCCGGTATCCGGGATCGCGCCTGCATCGGAACCCGCTTCCGGGCTGGTCAGCGCGAAGCAAGGGATTTCCTGACCGCGTGCCAGACGCGGCAGGTAGTGATCTTTCTGCTCTTCCGTACCGTAATGCTGCAGCAGTTCGCCCGGGCCTAAGGAGTTAGGCACGCCAACGGTAATCGCCAGGATCCCGGAGACGCCAGCCAGCTTTTGCAGGACGCGAGCCTGAGCGTAAGCGGAGAATTCCAGGCCGCCATACTCTTTCTTGATGATCATCGCGAAGAAGCGATGTTCTTTCAGATACGCCCACAGCTCCGGCGGCAGATCGGCCATTTCATGGGTGATGGCAAAGTCGTTTGCCATACGGCACGCTTCTTCCACCGGGCCGTCAATAAAGGCCTGCTCTTCAGCGGTCAGACGCGGCTGCGGATAGTTATGCAGCTTTTTCCAGTCCGGGTTGCCCTGGAACAGATCGCCTTCCCACCAGGTGGTGCCCGCGTCAATCGCTTCTTTTTCAGTACGCGACATGGGCGGCATCACTTTGCGAAAGCCCTTGAACACCGGCGCAGAGATCATTGATTTACGCATCGGGGCCAGGTTAAACGGCAGAAGGATGATGGCAAGAGGGACTAAAAGCCAGATATTCCAGAGACCTGCGACGCCAAGCGCAGCCGTCCAGGCCAGAAGAATCAGGCTGCTCAGGAATAAACTTACGCGGTGATAGAACAACACACCGAGCAGAACAACGGTTGCGAGAATGCTCAAAATTATCATAAAGAAAAGCTCCCTTGCTTGTAGGAGGTCTGACCACTTGTGATGATATGGTTGTAGTTGATGTTATTTCCTTTAGCAATGTGTTTACAAAATAATTACAACCTGGTTCACATTGTTCGCGTTTTAGCCGGCACAAAAAATCAAAACGCCGGACGATTCGCATGGCTTTAGCTTCTCGCTTTTCCCGCTATCCGGTACACTCCACTGTGTTATTTCATCAATACTGAAGGATTATCCTCATGTACCAGGATCTTATTCGTAACGAACTGAACGAAGCGGCGGAAACGCTGGCGAACTTTCTGAAAGATGATGCCAATATTCACGCTATTCAGCGCGCAGCGGTCCTGCTGGCCGACAGCTTCAAAGCCGGTGGCAAAGTGCTTTCCTGCGGTAACGGCGGCTCCCACTGTGACGCTATGCACTTCGCAGAAGAGCTGACCGGACGCTATCGCGAAAACCGCCCGGGCTACCCGGCGATTGCGATTTCAGACGTGAGCCACATCTCCTGCGTAGGCAACGACTTCGGTTACGACCACATCTTCTCCCGCTACGTTGAAGCGGTAGGCCGTGAAGGCGACGTGCTGCTGGGGATCTCTACCTCTGGCAACTCCGGCAACGTGATCAAAGCGATCGCCGCCGCGCGTGAAAAAGGGATGAAGGTCATCACCCTGACCGGTAAAGATGGCGGTAAGATGGACGGTACGGCGGATGTCGAAATTCGCGTTCCGCACTTCGGTTATGCTGACCGTATTCAGGAAATTCACATCAAAGTGATCCACATCCTGATCCAGCTGATCGAAAAAGAGATGGTTAAGTAAGACTTCGCTGGGGGCACTCTTGCCCCCGCTGTTGTGGAGGTGACGTATGTGCGAACTGCTCGGGATGAGCGCCAATGTGCCAACCGATATCTGCTTTAGCTTCACCGGGCTGGTTCAGCGCGGTGGAGGAACCGGGCCGCATAAAGACGGCTGGGGCATCACCTTCTACGAAGGCAAAGGGTGTCGCACGTTCAAAGATCCACAGCCCAGCTTTAACTCACCGATTGCCAAACTGGTGCAGGACTACCCGATCAAGTCCCGCTCGGTGATCGCCCACATCCGTCAGGCTAACCGTGGCGAAGTGGTGCTGGAAAATACCCATCCGTTTACCCGCGAGCTGTGGGGCCGTAACTGGACCTACGCGCACAACGGGCAGCTCACGGGCTATAAGTCGCTGGAGACGGGCAATTTCCGCCCGGTCGGCGAGACGGACAGCGAAAAAGCCTTCTGCTGGCTGCTGCACAAGCTGACGGAGCGCTATCCCCGCACGCCCGGCAACATGACTGCCGTGTTCAAATACATCGCGACGCTGGCATCTGAACTGCGTGAAAAAGGCGTGTTCAACATGCTGCTCTCTGATGGCCGCTATGTGATGGCGTTCTGCTCGACGAATCTGTTCTGGATCACCCGCCGTGCGCCGTTTGGCGTTGCGACGCTGCTCGATCAGGATGTGGAGATAGACTTTCAGAAGGAGACCACACCGAACGATGTGGTCACTGTTATCGCAACGCAGCCGCTGACGGGCAACGAAACCTGGCAAAAGATTATGCCAGGCGAGTGGGTGCTATTTTGTCTCGGGGACCGTGTAATTTGACGCCAGCTGTGGATGGACGACTTCGTGGCTCAGCGGTTTGCTGACCACGTAACGGCCATCGACGATAGAGACCACGGGTGGCTTGTGGGTCTGCTCAAAGTAGTCGTAACCCGGCTTCAGCTGTTTCCAGAAATCCGCGTAGTATGAGTACTTGTGACGCGTCATGTTGGCGTCCGTCATGCGGAACGGATAGATGCTGACCTGTACGTTAGGCTGCCCAAAGACCAGCGCGCCCGTCACGAACTGGAAAATCTCATCAATGCCGGAGTCGGTCATCGCATAACAGCCGATAGACACGCAGGCGCCGTGGATCATCAGATATTTACCTTCATAACCGTGTGCACGGTCATAGGCATTCGGGAAGCCGATATTAATGGCTTTATAGAAGCGGCTGTCAGGCTTGAGCTGGCTGCGCTGAACGTTGTAGAACCCTTCCGGACTTTTGAAGTCGCCCTGACGCTGTTTTGGCCCCAGTCCGCCGGAGTAGTTACAAATTTTGTAACTATCAAGCAGCTGATATGTCTCGCCCATTTTGACAAACAGATCGAGAGTGCGCTCTTCCTTGAAGATCTGAATATAAACCGGCGATCCCATTAACTGCTGTTTATATTCCTTGCTGACCGGCGTCGTTGAGCTATTACTGCTGAGCAGTCCAGCAAACGACATGCACGGCATCAGAAGCATCGCAATGAACAATGCGATTTTACGCATACTACTAGTTCCTTGATAAAACCATGACCAACTTGCCAGGACGGCAAAAGAGACCCGAAATCAGATTATTCTGTTAGGAGCGCTCACATTAGCACCGCTATAGATTTTCGCAAGAGCCGGGCGGTGAGTTTACAAATTAGTTTTACTTTATAAACCATCAAAATTGCGATGGCTCCAGGAACTTTGCGCATTAGCTCGCAATTTGGCGCGCGCGACGGCGGATTCCCTGCCCGCGTGAAGGGGAAAATGCTACACTTCGCGCCCACTGGATTGTTGTTCATGGAAACCTGCTAACCACATGTTTAAAATTAAAAAAGGACTTGATCTGCCGATTGCAGGCGTGCCAGCGCAGCACGTTTCGACAGGCGCAAGTGTCCGTCATGTCGCCATTTTGGGCGAAGACTACCTGGGTATGCGTCCTTCAATGCTGGTACAGGAGGGCGATCGCGTTATCAAAGGACAGGCGCTCTTTGAGGACAAAAAAAATCCCGGCGTGATGTTCACGGCCCCCGCGAGCGGCACCGTTGTGGCCATCAACCGTGGCGAACGGCGCGTTCTGCAGTCGGTGGTTATCCGCATTGAGGGCGATGAAAAGCGTGAATTTGCCCATTACGATATAGCAGAACTCGCGTCGCTGAACCGCGACGCCGTTCAGGATCAGCTCCTGGCATCCGGTTTATGGACCGCGCTTCGTACGCGCCCCTTCAGCAAATCCCCTGTTCCGGGCACGGAACCGGCCGCGATTTTCGTCACGGCCATCGACACCAACCCGCTCAGCGTGGACCCGGAACCGGTTATCCTGGCGCAGCGAAAAGCTTTTGATGCAGGACTCACTATTCTAACCCGCCTCACGCCCGGAAAAGTGCACGTTTGCCAGGCCGGCGGCGGCAAGCCTGGCGGGCATCCGCAGGGGCAGGTCACGTTTAATGAATTTTCTGGCCCGCATCCGGCGGGGCTGGTCGGGACGCACATCCATTTCCTTGAGCCAGTCAGCCTGACGAAACAGGTCTGGCACCTTAACTATCAGGACGTCATCGCCATCGGTAAGCTCTTTACTACGGGTGAGCTCTGCGCTGAACGGATAATCGCCATCGGCGGACCGCAGGCTGCAAATCCGCGCCTGGTGAAGACGCTGCTGGGTGCTGACATCAACGAACTGCTGGTGGGGGAAACGAAAGAGGGCGAAAACCGCCTGATTTCCGGCTCGGTCCTCAGCGGTCGCCATGCGGCCAATGTGCACGCGTACCTGGGACGCTTCCATTTGCAGGTCAGCATTGTGCAGGAAGGGCGTGAAAAAGAGCTGTTTGGCTGGGTTCTGCCAGGCGCGGAAAAATACTCCGTCACCCGAACCACGCTGGGCCACTTCCTGCGTAATAAGCTGTTTAGCTTCTCAACCAGCACCCACGGCGGCGAGCGCGCCATGGTCCCGATTGGCAATTACGAACGCGTCATGCCGCTGGATATTCTGCCCACCGTGCTGCTGCGCGATCTGCTTGCTGGCGATACCGACGGCGCGCAGGCGCTGGGCTGTCTGGAGCTTGACGAAGAAGATCTGGCGCTCTGTACCTATGTCTGTCCGGGCAAATATGAATATGGACCGGTATTGCGCGAGGTGTTAACCCGCATTGAGCAGGAAGGATAACCGATGGGCTTAAAACACCTCTTTGAAAAAATTGAGCCGCACTTTACCGAAGGAAAGCTCAAAAAGTACTACCCGCTGTATGAAGCAACGACGACCATTTTCTACACGCCGGGGCTGGTGACGAAAGGGGCGGCGCACGTTCGTGATGCTATCGACCTGAAACGCATGATGATCCTGGTGTGGTTTGCGGTCTTCCCGGCGATGTTCTGGGGAATGTACAACGTCGGCCTGCAGACCATTCCGGCGCTGCACCACATGTACGATGCACAGCAGCTGGCGCAGGTGATCCAGTCCGACTGGCACTACCGTCTGGCCCAGTCGTTAGGGGTGAGCTTCGCCGCAGACGCGGGCTGGCTGAGCATGATGACGCTGGGCGCGGTGTTCTTCCTGCCGATTTACATCACGGTATTTGTCGTGGGCGGCTTCTGGGAAGTGCTGTTTGCCATCATCCGTAAACATGAGATCAACGAAGGCTTCTTCGTGACCTCTATTCTGTTTGCCCTGATTGTTCCCCCGACGCTACCGCTCTGGCAGGCGGCGCTTGGCATCAGCTTCGGCGTGGTGATTGCCAAAGAGATCTTCGGCGGCACCGGGCGGAACTTCCTCAACCCGGCGCTGGCGGGACGCGCGTTTCTGTTCTTTGCTTATCCGGCGCAAATCTCGGGCGACCTCGTGTGGACGGCGGCAGACGGTTTTTCCGGCGCGACGCCGCTTTCACAGTGGGCGGCACACGGCGGCGAAACGCTGGTTAACAACGCGACGGGTCAGCCAGTCACCTGGTTTGATGCCTTTATTGGCAACATTCCGGGCTCCATCGGAGAAGTCTCTACGCTGATGATTTTGCTTGGCGGCGCGATCATTCTTTTTGGTCGCGTGGCCTCCTGGCGGATCGTTGCGGGCGTGATGATCGGCATGGTGCTGACCGCCACCCTGTTCAACGTTATCGGTTCGACCACCAATCCGATGTTCTCCATGCCGTGGTACTGGCATCTGGTGCTGGGTGGCTTCGCGTTCGGCATGATGTTCATGGCGACGGACCCCGTCTCTGCCTCGTTTACAGACAAAGGTAAATGGAGCTATGGCGTGCTCATTGGCGCGATGTGCGTTCTGATCCGCGTGGTCAACCCGGCGTACCCGGAAGGGATGATGTTGGCCATTCTGTTTGCCAACCTGTTTGCGCCGTTGTTCGATTACCTGGTGGTGCGGGCCAATATCAAGCGGAGGAAGGCGCGTGGCTGAGGTTAAAAATAACGACAGCATCAGCAAAACGCTGCTGGTGGTGCTGGTGCTCTGTCTGGTCTGTTCTATTGTCGTGGCCGGCTCTGCCGTGGGGTTAAAACCCCTGCAGCAGGAGCAACGTGCGCTGGATAAACAGCGCAACATCCTGGCCGTCGCCGGGCTGATGCAGGAAGGAATGAGCGCGGACGACGTTTCGGCCGTCTTTGCTGAACGTATTTCGGCGCGTCTGGTGGATTTAAAAACGGGTGAACTGCTGGATAAAGACCCGGCAAAATTCAACCAGGCGCTGGCGCTGAAAGATCCGCAGATGAGCCTGACGCTGGAGGCATCACAAGATCCCGCCGGGATTAAGCGTCGCAGCAACCTGGCCGAAATCTATCTGGTTCGCGATCCCCAAAAACGCATTCAGGAAGTGGTACTGCCTGTTTACGGTAACGGTCTGTGGTCAATGATGTATGCCTTTGTGGCCCTTGATACCGACGGCCGCACGGTCAAAGGCATTACGTATTACGACCAGGGCGAAACGCCGGGGCTGGGTGGCGAAGTTGAGAACCCTAACTGGAGGGCACAGTTTGTCGGCAAGAAAGTGCTCGACGATAACGGCCTGCCTGCGCTGAAGGTGATGAAAGGGGCGGCACGTCCCGGTGACGACTACGCCGTTGACGGGCTTTCCGGCGCCACGCTCACCTCAAAAGGCGTGCAGCACAGTTTTGATTTCTGGATGGGCGAGCTGGGCTTTGGTCCTTTCCTGAAAAACGTACGTGAAGGAGCGCTGAACAATGGCTGATACCGGTGAACTGAAAGAAGTTAAAAAGGTGCTCGTTGGCCCACTGTTAGCCAATAACCCGATCACGCTCCAGGTGCTGGGTGTCTGTTCTGCTCTGGCGGTGACGACCAAGCTGGAAACGGCAGTCGTGATGACGCTGGCGGTCACGCTGGTCACGGCGTTCTCCAGCATGTTTATCTCGATGATCCGCCACCACATCCCCAACAGCGTGAGGATCATCGTACAGATGGCGATCATCGCCTCGCTGGTGATCGTAGTCGATCAGCTGCTGCGCGCCTTTGCCTATGAAACCTCCAAACAGCTCTCGGTGTTTGTCGGGCTGATTATAACCAACTGTATCGTCATGGGGCGTGCGGAAGCCTACGCCATGAAAATGCCGCCGCTGGCGAGCTTTATGGACGGCATCGGCAACGGCCTGGGCTACGGCGTGATCCTGCTGACCGTGGGGTTCCTGCGCGAGCTGATTGGCAGCGGCAAGCTGTTTGGCATCACGGTGCTGGACACGGTGCAGAACGGCGGCTGGTATCTGCCAAACGGCCTGTTCCTGCTGGCCCCTAGCGCATTTTTCATTATCGGTTTGTTGATCTGGCTGATTCGTACGCTGAAGCCAGAACAGCAGGAAAAGGAGTAACCGACGATGGCTCATTACCTGAGTTTGTTTGTGCGGGCGGTGTTTGTTGAAAACATGGCGCTCGCGTTTTTCCTCGGCATGTGTACGTTCCTTGCGGTTTCCAAAAAAGTGTCGACGGCATTTGGTCTCGGTATCGCGGTCACCGTGGTGCTCGGCTTATCTGTACCGATCAACAATCTGGTGTACAACTTTGTGCTGCGGGACGGCGCGCTGGTGGAAGGGGTTGATCTCAGCTTCCTGAACTTCATCACCTTTATCGGGGTGATCGCGGCGCTGGTGCAAATCCTCGAGATGATCCTCGATAAGTATTTCCCGTCGCTCTACAACGCGCTGGGGATCTTCCTGCCGCTGATCGCGGTGAACTGCGCCATCTTCGGTGGCGTCTCGTTTATGGTGCAGCGTGATTACAACTTCAGCGAATCCGTGGTGTACGGTTTTGGTTCCGGCATCGGCTGGATGCTGGCGATTGTCACCATGGCGGGGATCCGCGAGAAAATGAAATATGCCAACGTGCCTGCGGGTCTGCGTGGCCTGGGGATCACCTTTATCACCACCGGGCTGATGGCGCTGGGCTTTATGTCCTTCTCCGGTGTGCAGCTATAAGGGCAAACAGATGGAAATTATCCTTGGCGTGGTGATGTTCACGCTGATTGTACTGGTGCTGTCAGGGCTTATTCTGGCGGCGCGCGCGAAGCTGGTAAATTCCGGCGACGTGGTCATTGATATTAACGACGAGCCGCAGAATCAGATCCGCACGCCGGCGGGAGACAAGCTGCTCAACACGCTCTCCGGTAACGGCATTTTTGTCTCCTCAGCCTGCGGCGGCGGCGGTTCCTGCGGACAGTGCCGCGTGACGGTAAAAGAGGGCGGTGGCGATATTCTGCCAACCGAACTGGCGCATATCACAAAGCGTGAGGCAAAAGAGGGCTGTCGTCTGGCCTGCCAGGTCGCGGTGCGCCAGAACATGAAGATTGAGTTGCCGGAAGAGATCTTCGGCGTCAAAAAATGGGAGTGCGAGGTTATCTCTAATGATAACAAAGCCACCTTTATAAAAGAGCTGAAGCTGCGGGTGCCGGAAGGCGAGCATGTCCCGTTCCGCGCCGGAGGCTACATTCAGATCGAGTGCCCGGAGCACGCTGTGGCCTATGCGGACTTTGACGTGCCGCATGAGTACCGCGCCGACTGGGACAAATTCAATCTCTTCCGCTTTGTATCTGAGGTGAAAGAGCCGACGCTGCGCGCCTACTCGATGGCCAACTATCCGGAAGAGAAGGGCATCATCATGCTCAACGTGCGTATCGCCACGCCGCCACCGAATGTGCCGGATGCACCGCCGGGCGTCATGTCGTCATACATCTGGTCGCTGAAGCCTGGCGATAAGGTGACGATCTCCGGCCCGTTCGGGGAGTTCTTCGCGAAAGATACCGATGCGGAAATGGTCTTTATCGGCGGCGGTGCCGGTATGGCCCCGATGCGCTCGCACATCTTTGACCAGCTCAAGCGGCTGGGGAGCCAGCGTAAGATCAGCTTCTGGTACGGGGCGCGCTCGCTGCGCGAGATGTTCTATGAAGATGAGTTTGAACAGCTGGCGCGTGAAAACCCGAACTTTACCTTCCATGTGGCGCTTTCCGATCCGCAGCCGGAAGATAACTGGACGGGCTATACGGGGTTCATCCACAACGTGCTGTATGAAAACTACCTCAAACAGCACCCGGCGCCTGAGGACTGCGAGTTCTATATGTGTGGTCCGCCGATGATGAATGCCGCCGTGATTAAGATGCTGAAAGATCTCGGTGTCGAAGATGAGAACATCTTGCTCGATGACTTTGGAGGCTGATGATGCTGACGTTTCTGGCAACCTTTGTGGTGTTTGTGCTTGTCATCTTCGGCATGTCGTTAGGCTGGATCGTTAAGCGGAAAAGCATTCAGGGCAGCTGCGGCGGTATTTCCTCTATTGGGATGGAAAAGGTTTGCGACTGCCCGGAGCCGTGCGATGCGCGGAAAAAAAGAATGGCCCGCGAGCAGCAGCGCATTATTTAGTCGTGTAGGTCGGGTAAGGCGAAGCCGCCACCCGACAATTCCCACACACACTTCTCAACCCTCATTTATTTACTGTATACTTATCCAGTGATGAGTGAGGGCTTACTATGCGCAAAATAATCCATGTCGATATGGACTGCTTTTTTGCCGCAGTGGAGATGCGTGACAACCCGGCGCTGCGGGATATTCCCATCGCCATTGGCGGCAGCCGCGTTCAGCGTGGTGTCATCAGCACCGCCAACTATCCTGCGCGCAAATTTGGCGTGCGCAGCGCGATGCCGACGGCGATGGCCTTAAAGCTTTGCCCTCATCTCACGCTTCTGCCCGGCCGGTTTGAAGCCTATAAAGAGGCTTCCCTCCATATTCGGGAAATCTTCTCCCGCTATACCTCCCTGATAGAGCCGCTGTCGCTGGACGAAGCCTATCTGGATGTGACCGACAGCGTGCACTGCCACGGCTCCGCCACGCTGATGGCGCAGGAGATCCGCCAGAGGATTTTCAACGAGCTGAATCTGACGGCATCGGCGGGCGTCGCGCCCGTTAAATTCCTCGCCAAAATTGCCTCCGATTTAAATAAGCCCAACGGTCAATACGTCATCACGCCTGACGAGGTGCCGGCGTTTTTGAAAACGCTGCCGCTCGGCAAAATACCCGGCGTGGGAAAAGTCTCCGCCGCAAAGCTGGAAAGCATGGGGCTACGGACCTGCGAAGACGTGCAGCGAAGCGATCTCGCTATGCTGCTCAAGCGCTTCGGGAAGTTTGGCCGCGTGCTGTGGGAGCGCAGCCAGGGAATTGACGATCGCGATGTGAACAGCGAGCGGCTGCGGAAATCCGTCGGCGTTGAGCGCACCCTCATTGAAGATATTCATGACTGGTCCGAATGCGAAACCATTATCACGGAACAGCTTTACCCGGAGCTGGAACGACGCTTAAGCAAGGTGAAGCCGGATCTGCTCATTGCCCGTCAGGGCATCAAGCTTAAATTCAACGACTTCCAGCAGACCACGCAGGAACACGTCTGGCCGCGTCTGAATAAAGACGATCTTATCGCGACGGCGAAAAAGGCATGGGAAGAGCGCCGGGGCGGGCGAGGGGTGAGGCTGGTGGGGTTGCACGTTACGCTGCTGGATCCGCAGCTAGAGCGCCAGCTGGTTCTGGGGTTGTAAAAAAGCCCGGTGGCGCTACGCTTACCGGGCCTACGTTTTTCACCCTCTCCCTGTGGGAGAGGGCTGGGGTGAGGGTATTACTTAACTGGGATCGCTTTCAGCAGCTCAGTCAGCAGCGTCCAGTAGTGACCGACGCTTTCGATATGAACCTGCTCATCCGGCGAGTGCGGACCGGTAATGGTTGGCCCGATGGACACCATGTCCATGTCCGGATACGGTTTCTTGAACAGACCACATTCCAGACCGGCGTGGATCACCTGAATGTTCGGCGTACTGTTGAACAGACGCTGATAGGTTTCACGCACCAGCGCCATCACCGGAGAACTTGCATCCGGCTGCCAGCCCGGGTAGCTGCCTTTGGCAGACGTTTTCGCGCCCGCCAGCGTGCCCAGAGATTCCAGCATGCTCACCACGTACTCTTTACCGCTGTCGATAAGCGAGCGGATCAGGCAGATGATTTCCGCGCTGTCGTCGCTCATGGTCACCACGCCCACGTTCAGCGAGGTTTCCACCACGCCTTTCGCCACGTCAGAGTTGCGGATCACGCCGTTTGGCGTCGCGTTCAGCAGCTGAACGAAGGTGTTACGAGACTGCGCGGTTAGCGCGGCTTTATCTGTAGAAACAGATTCCAGCACCACGGTCAGGTTTTTCTCTTTCGCCGACAGTTCGTTCTTCAGGATATCCAGGTATACGGTGGAGAGTTTTTTCAGCTCGTCCGCTTTTGCCGCTGGAACCGATACGGTGGCGAACGCTTCGCGCGGGATCGCGTTACGCAGGGTACCGCCGTTGAAGTCCACCAGACGCAGATCCAGCTCGGCCGCATGGCCTGCCAGGAAGCGCGCCAGCAGCTTGTTGGCGTTACCCAGATCCAGGTGAATATCGCCGCCGGAGTGGCCGCCTTTCAGCCCTTTCAGCGTCAGCTTGAAGGTCTGGAAGCCAGCAGGAATCGCTTCGCGCGAGAGCGGCAGGGTAGAGATGAAATCAATCCCGCCCGCGCAGCCCATGTAGATCTCGCCTTCTTCTTCAGAGTCGGTGTTGATCAGGATGTCCGCCTGCAGCCAGTTCGCCTGCAGACCGAACGCGCCGTCCATGCCCGCTTCTTCGGTCATGGTCAGCAGCACTTCCAGCGGACCGTGCTCAACGCTGTCGTCGGCCAGCACGGCCAGCGCAGAGGCCATACCGATGCCGTTATCCGCGCCCAGCGTGGTGCCGCGTGCTTTCACCCAGTCGCCGTCGATGTACGGTTGAATCGGGTCTTTGGTGAAGTCGTGAACGGTGTCGTTGTTCTTCTGTGGCACCATGTCCAGGTGCGCCTGCAGCACAACCGGTTTGCGGTTTTCCATGCCTGCGGTAGCCGGTTTGCGGATCAGAATGTTGCCAACCTGGTCACGTTCAGCATGCAGACCTTTTTCCTTCGCCCAGCCCATAATATGTTCGGCAAGCTGTTCTTCGTGGTAGGAAGGGTGTGGAATGGAGCAGATTTTCGCAAAAATATCCCACAGCGGCTGCGGAGATAATTGAGACAGTTCAGACACGATAAGTCTCCTTGTCGAGGCGCTGCAAACAGGGTTGCAGGTCACAGGGTTAGCAGGTTAATAGTTACCACAAGTCAGGCTTGCGAGATGAAACTGAGAATACCACTTTCTCTGCTGGCTGGTAGCATAAAGCATGTAAAAACTCAGGCAGAGGGCGCTAAACACTGGTTTTTAGTGCGTCAGATCTCTATAATCTCGCGCAACCTATTTCCCCCTCGAACACTTTTTAAGCCGTATAAAAACAGGCTGGGACACTTCACATGAGCGAAAAATACGTCGTCACCTGGGACATGTTGCAGATTCACGCACGCAAACTGGCTGCGCGTCTGATGCCTTCCGAACAGTGGAAAGGCATTATTGCCGTCAGCCGTGGCGGTCTGGTACCGGGGGCGCTGCTGGCACGTGAGCTGGGTATTCGTCATGTCGATACCGTTTGCATCTCCAGCTATGACCATGACAACCAGCGCGAGCTGACCGTGCTGAAACGTGCGGAAGGCGACGGCGAAGGTTTCATCGTTATTGATGACCTGGTAGATACCGGTGGTACTGCGGTCGCTATCCGCGAAATGTATCCGAAAGCACATTTCGTCACTATCTTCGCGAAGCCTGCTGGCCGCCCGCTGGTTGACGATTACGTGATTGATATCCCGCAGGACACCTGGATTGAACAGCCATGGGATATGGGCGTGGTCTTCGTACCGCCTATTTCAGGCCGTTAATACCAGTACGTAACTTTACACGCCCGACTATGTCGGGCGTTGTTCTTTTTGGCCTGCCACGCGTTACAATAGTCTCTATACGACGTATTCATGGAGGCAACGCAATGACGCAGGCGAATCTCACCGAGACTCTCTTCAAACCCCGTTTCAAACACCCTGAAACGTCGACGCTGGTGCGTCGCTTCAATCCGGGTACCCAGCCTGCCGTCCAGTCCGCGTTAGACGGTAAAAACGTGCCTCACTGGTATCGCATGATTAACCGCCTGATGTGGATCTGGCGCGGTATTGACCCCCGTGAAATCCTCGATGTGCAGGCACGTATCGTGATGAGTGAAGCCGAACGTACCGACAGCGAACTCTACGATACGGTGGTGGGCTACCGTGGCGGAAACTGGATCTACGAGTGGTCTAAACAGGCGATGCTCTGGCAGCAAAAAGCCAGCCAGGAAGAGGATGCCACGCGCAGCGGCAAGCACTGGCTGCACGCCGCTAATCTTTACGGCATTGCCGCTTACCCCCATTTAAAAGGGGATGAACTGGCGGAGCAGGCTCAGGCGCTGGCGAATCGCGCCTATCAGGAGGCGGCTCAACGCCTGCCGGGCCGGATGCGTGAACTTGAGTTCACCATTTCAGGGGGCGCGTCCGTTACCGGATTCCTGCATATGCCTGAAGGTGAAGGTCCGTTCCCGAGCGTCCTCATGTGCGGCGGGCTGGATTCGCTGCAAATTGATTATTACAGCCTGTATGAGCGTTACTTCGCACCAAAAGGGATTGCGATGCTGACGCTTGATATGCCTTCAATTGGTTTCTCATCCAAATGGAAACTGACTCAGGATTCCAGCCTGCTGCACCAGCATGCGCTAAAAGCGCTGGAAAACATTCCGTGGGTTGACCACACCCGCGTGGCGGCATTCGGCTTCCGTTTCGGCGCGAACGTCGCGGTGCGTCTGGCTTATCTTGAATCTTCTCGTCTGAAAGCTGTCGCCTGCCTCGGCCCGGTCGTACACGCTCTGCTCAGCGATCCTGCACGCCAGGGGAGCGTACCTGAAATGTACCTTGACGTGCTGGCCAGCCGTCTTGGCATGCATGATGCATCAGACGAAGCGCTGCGCGTTGAGCTCAATCGTTACTCGTTAAAAACGCAGGGGTTGCTGGGACGTCGCTGCCCAACACCAATGCTGTCAGGGTTCTGGAAAAACGATCCGTTCAGCCCGGAAGAAGAGTCGCGATTAATCACTTCGTCATCTGCGGATGGCAAATTGCTTGAGGTGCCGTTCAGCCCGGTCTATCAGAATTTCGACAAATCACTGAAAGAGATTACGCGCTGGATCGCTCAGAGATTGTGTTAATAGATTGCTAAATTTCGCTGGTTTGGTAAAACAGTGGCTTCACAAAAGGAGATCGCAATGACGTTACCGAGTGGACACCCGAAAAGTAGACTGATTAAGAAGTTTATGGCTCTCGGCCCGTATATTCGAGAAGAGCAGTGTGAAGAGAATCGCTTTTTTTTCGACTGCCTGGCTGTATGCGTCAACGTGAAGCCTGCACCCGAAAAACGTGAATTCTGGGGCTGGTGGATGGAAATGGAAGCAGAGGAAAAACGCTTTACGTATAGCTACCAGTTTGGCCTGTTTAATAAAGACGGCAACTGGCAGGCCACAACGATTAAAGATCAGGAAGTGATTGACCGCCTGGAATATACGCTAAAAGAGTTTCACGATAAGGCACGCGCACTGCTGGCTACCCTGGATCTCAAGTTCGAACCTGCGGATGACTTTTCCAGCGAAGCGGTGAAGCTGACTGCCTGATGGTGTCACAGCGCCGGGTGGCGGCTTCGCCTTACTCGGCCTACAAATTCTCCCTCTCACCGTGGGAGAGGGCACCAGACCGCATGAATCCCCGACAATAAAAAAACCGGCATCAAGCCGGTTTTTTTATTTCACATCATCAGAACTGGTAGGTCATACCTACAGCAACGATGTCATCGCTGCTCACGCCCAGTTTATTTTTGTCGTCAATCTGGTTGATTTTATAATCAACAAAGGTGGACATATTTTTGTTGAAGTAATAGGTCGCGCCAACGTCAATATATTTCACCAGATCTTCGTCGCCAATACCTTCGATATCTTTGCCTTTAGACTGGACATAGCCCAGGGACGGGCGCAGACCAAAGTCGAACTGATATTGTGCGACAACTTCAAAGTTCTGCGCTTTATTTGCAAACCCGCCGGAAATTGGCGTCATATTGCGGGTTTCAGAATACATTGCAGCCAGATAAATATCGTTCGCATCATATTTCAGACCGGTTGCCCAGGCTTCTGCTTTCTGACCCTGGCCACGCGCCAGCAGGTTCTGAGCATTGGTGCGGTCAGAGTTGGTGTAGGCGCCGCTGACGGCGAAATCGCTGCCGCCGAAGTCATAGGTCAGAGAGGTACCAAAACCGTCACCGTTCTGTTTTTTGGCGTCACGGTTTTCGTTTTTGCCCTGGTACTGCAGCGTCATGTCCAGACCGTCAACCGCGCCGAAGAAATCGGTGTTACGGTAGGTGGCCAGGCCGGTAGCGCGCTTGGTCATGAAGTTATCGGTCTGCGCGGAAGAGTCGCCGCCGAACTCAGGGAACATATCGGTCCATGCTTCGACGTCATACAGGGCACCCAGGTTACGACCGTAATCCAGTGAACCAAAGTTTTTCAGCTTCAGGCCCGCAAACGCCAGACGCGTTTTCTGAGTAGAGTCGCTCTCGGCTTTGTTACCTGCAAATTCAGATTCCCAACGGCCATAGCCCGTCAGCTGATCGTTAATCTGCGTCTCGCCTTTAAAACCGAAACGAACGTAAGTCTGATCGCCATCTTTGGTGGCATCATCACTGATGTAGTGCATGGCTTTCACTTTGCCGTACACGTCCAGTTTATTACCATCTTTATTATAAACTTCAGCTGCGTGAACGGATGCAGAAGCCACTACGCCCATAACCATTAATGCCAGAGTGCTCTTTTTCATTTTCGATCCTGTCTTATAAACGCGCTAAAAAATTCGCTGGACGATAAGCTCATGCTTAAGTCCCGTGAAAAAACAGGAAGGGTTTTATCGTTCTGGAATGAAACTTTTATGACAAACTAAGAATAATTTTAAAAAACTGTGATTTATTATTTCGGTAATAAAATTGTCAAAATTTCCCGCTAGGCTTCCTGATCCCGCGCAACAAAGTGTTTCGCGATGTGCTAAGGCAGTTGGCAACGGGGCTGACTCCTGTTAAAACGTTCGTTCGACATTACTTTCCCTTATCGTTGAACGGCAGAGAATCATGAGTGACAGCCAGACGCTGGTGGTAAAACTCGGTACCAGTGTTTTAACAGGCGGATCGCGCCGCCTAAATCGCGCCCACATTGTTGAGCTTGTACGTCAGTGCGCTCAGCTACATGCCGCAGGGCATCGTATTGTGATTGTGACCTCCGGGGCGATTGCCGCCGGGCGTGAACACCTGGGTTACCCCGAACTCCCCGCGACGATCGCTTCCAAACAGCTGCTGGCCGCCGTGGGGCAAAGCCGACTCATTCAACTCTGGGAACAGTTGTTCTCCATCTATGGTATTCACGTCGGGCAGATGCTGCTGACGCGTGCGGATATGGAAGACAGAGAGCGCTTCCTGAACGCCCGCGATACTCTGCGCGCGCTGCTGGACAACAACATTGTTCCGGTCATTAACGAGAACGATGCCGTTGCCACCGCTGAAATCAAAGTGGGTGATAACGATAACCTCTCGGCGCTGGCCGCGATTCTGGCCGGTGCCGATAAATTACTGCTTCTGACCGATCAGCAGGGGCTGTTCACCGCCGACCCGCGCTCGAATCCGCAAGCCGAACTGATTACCGACGTTCAAGGCATCGACGATGCGCTGCGCGCTATCGCCGGTGACAGCGTTTCAGGCCTCGGAACGGGCGGTATGGGGACCAAGCTGCAGGCCGCTGACGTCGCGTGCCGCGCCGGTATCGACACCATCATTGCAGCGGGCAGCCGCCCCGGCGTGATTGGCGACGTAATGGAAGGCATCTCCGTCGGCACCCGCTTCCACGCCCAGGAATCCCCGCTGGAAAACCGCAAGCGCTGGATATTTGGCGCGCCTCCTGCTGG
This sequence comes from Enterobacter cloacae complex sp. S3, assembly GCF_014930495.1. NCBI lineage: Bacteria > Pseudomonadati > Pseudomonadota > Gammaproteobacteria > Enterobacterales > Enterobacteriaceae > Enterobacter > Enterobacter cloacae complex sp. S3. Next base: position 37,206 of record NZ_JADBRD010000015.1, read on the forward strand.
TGAACTCGTCGTCGATGAAGGGGCAACCGCCGCGATTCTGGAACGAGGAAGTTCATTACTTCCTAAAGGAATTAAAAGCGTGACAGGTAACTTCTCCCGTGGTGAAGTGATCCGTATCCGTAACCTCGAAGGCCGCGACATCGCCCACGGCGTAAGCCGTTACAACAGCGACGCGCTGCGCCGCATCGCGGGTCACCACTCGCAGCAGATCGACGCCATTCTGGGCTATGAATATGGTCCGGTTGCCGTGCATCGCGATGACATGATTATTCGTTAAGGAGCCAGAACATGCTGGAACAAATGGGCGCTGCCGCGAAGGCTGCCTCTTACAAACTGGCGCTCCTTTCCAGCCGCGAGAAAAACCGCGTGCTGGAAAAAATCGCTGATTATCTGGAATCACAGTCCCAGGAGATTTTGCTCGCCAACGAGCAGGATCTGCTGGAAGCCCGTCGTAACGGTTTGAGCGAAGCGATGCTCGACCGTCTGGCGCTGAATCCGGCACGCCTGAAAGGCATCGCCGACGATGTGCGTCAGGTCTGCAATCTGGCCGACCCGGTAGGGCAGGTGATCGACGGCGGGCTGCTCGACAGCGGTTTACGCCTGGAGCGCCGCCGCGTGCCGCTCGGCGTCATCGGCGTTATTTATGAAGCCCGTCCAAACGTGACGGTGGATGTCGCCTCCCTGTGCCTGAAAACCGGTAACGCCGCTATTCTGCGCGGTGGGAAAGAGACATGGCGCACCAACGCCGCGACGGTGAAAGTCATTCAGCAGGCGCTGGAAGAGTGTGGCTTACCGGCGGGTGCCGTACAGGCGATCGAGAGCCCGGACCGCGCGCTGGTCAACGAAATGCTGCGCATGGACAAATATATCGACATGCTGATCCCACGCGGCGGCGCGGGCCTGCACAAGCTGTGCCGCGAGCAGTCGACGATCCCGGTGATCACCGGCGGTATCGGCGTGTGCCATATCGTGGTGGACGACAGCGCTGAGATTGAACCGGCGTTGAAGATTATCGTGAACGCGAAAACCCAGCGTCCAAGCACCTGTAACACCGTAGAAACGCTGCTGGTGCATCAGGGTATTGCGAACACCTTCCTGCCGGCCCTGAGCAAACAGATGGCAGAGAGCGGCGTGACGCTGCATGCTGACGCCAGCGCGCTCGCACTGCTTCAGGATGGCCCGGCTAACGTTGTTCCCGTAAAAGCGGAGCAGTACGACGACGAGTTCCTGTCACTGGATCTAAACGTGAAAATCGTTGCCGATCTCGACGACGCCATTACGCACATTCGTGAACACGGCACGCAGCATTCTGACGCGATCCTGACGCGCACCCTGCGCAATGCCGATCGCTTCGTGAACGAAGTGGATTCTTCAGCGGTATATGTGAATGCCTCCACCCGCTTCACCGACGGCGGCCAGTTCGGCCTCGGGGCTGAGGTGGCGGTCAGCACGCAGAAACTGCACGCGCGCGGCCCGATGGGACTGGAAGCGCTGACCACGTACAAGTGGATCGGCTTCGGCGACGATACGATTCGTGCGTAAAAAATCACGGGTGATGCAAAAATAGCCGTTTGATTCAAAAGGGCATTGACGCATCACCCGGATAGATCTAACCTTTTGCCCCGTGGTTACACTCGTAACCGGCCTCTCAGGGCCGATATAGCTCAGTTGGTAGAGCAGCGCATTCGTAATGCGAAGGTCGTAGGTTCGACTCCTATTATCGGCACCATTCAAACATCTTCTAACGTCTACTAAAGTTCACTCAAACCCCTTATACTCTGCATTGTGTCGCTCCTGATAGTATTTTTACGTCTACTGACATACCCCAAAATCTACATGCTTCTGGGGGTACATTCGGGGGTATGTGCTGTTCGGTCTTGTGGAGATACCCCCAATGAAGCTCAACGCCCGCCAGGTTGATACCGCTAAACCAAAAGATAAACCCTATAAACTTGCTGATGGTGGTGGGCTTTATCTTCTGGTTAACCCAAATGGCGCACGATACTGGCGGCTTAAGTATCGTGTAGCAGGCAAAGAAAAGCTGCTGGCTCTGGGAGTATATCCAGACGTTACCCTTGCTGATGCGCGAGCTAAACGTGATGAGGCAAAAAGGGGTATCGCTGGGGGTATCGATCCCAACGAAGCGAAACGGGAAGAAAAGATAGCTCGAGAGGCAAATGTCAGGAATACGTTTCAGGAAATTGCCTGTGAATGGCACTCCAGCAAACTATACAAATGGTCTGAGGGGTACGCCTCAGACATTATGGAGGCATTCAATAAAGATGTTTTTCCGTATATTGGTAAAAAACCAATCGCGGAAATCAAGCCGCTCGAATTGCTTAATGTGCTTCGCCGAATGGAGGGGCGAGGGGCAACGGAGAAGGCTAAGAAGGTTAGGCAGCGCTGCGGTGAAGTCTTCCGCTATGCCATTGTTACCGGCCGGGCAGAATACAACCCAGCGCCAGATCTCACCAGCGCTATGCAGGGGCATGAATCCAAGCACTATCCTTTCCTGAATACGTCTGAGCTACCGACGTTCTTTGAGGCTCTTTCTGGGTATTCCGGCAGTATGCTGGTGGTATTGGCAGCACGTTTGCTAATCATTACCGGTTTAAGAACTGGCGAACTGCGTGGGGCTATGTGGCAGGAAATCGATGCTGATGCTGCGGTGTGGGAAATCCCAGCAGAGCGAATGAAGATGCGCCGCCCACACATCGTGCCATTGTCATTACAGGCCCAAGCCATAATCATGCGTATCCGGGAAATGACAGGCCGCTATCCCTATATATTCCCTGGGCGTAATGATCCGCGTAAAACCATGAGTGAAGCCAGCATTAACCAGGTTTTTAAACGCATCGGGTATGCCGGGAGAGTGACAGGCCACGGTTTCCGCCACACCATGAGTACCATTCTCCACGAACAGGGCTATAACACCGCATGGATTGAAACGCAGCTCGCCCACGTCGATAAAAACTCTATTCGAGGCACATACAACCACGCTCAATATCTCGATGGCCGCCGGGAAATGCTTCAATGGTATGCCGACTATATGGATGCGCTGGAACACCATGAAAACGTGGTTCACGGGCGTTTTGGTAAATCCTTATGACTGGATGAATAGACAGTGATAGTTAATGCGGGTAGACTTCTGTAGACGAACAAAGAATAGGCTATGTCTAGGCTGATCCCCGAAAACCCGTACACCTCTGCGGGCTGGCATAGCCGCCAAAATCAGGGGGCGCGAGGTGGCGATATGGCATTACCAAAGAGGGAATATTATACCCTTCAACAAGCCGCTAAAAAATCAGGTTGTGAAGTTGAAGACCTTCTGCACTATGCAGCAATTGGCGTATTACAACTCTGCGTACATTATGAGGAGAGCAAAAAATCAGATAGCGCTTGTTATTTTTATGCCTCTCTATCTGATGATTTATTAGATGAGTTAAATGACAATCCAGAAGGTTTTACTATGCATTATTCCTCTAAATATAATCTTATATCTATGGACTCTAATGCTTATTTCTTCACTGCCGAGGATGATCAGCCATGCTGGGCCGATAATGTTAAGGGATGGTTTGCTATCCCACATACCGAACTAACATTACCTGCGTTCGAGAACTCCAAAAAAGCTGAGATTTTTCAACTTATACATCCGCGAAATAACTTAAATAAAAATACCGAGGGGTGGGGGTTTTCAACGGAAGGATTTGATGTGAGTGGTCCTTGTTTTTATGAGGCGAAGACATTCTCATCAGACGATTTTGTTATAATGGCGGATGAGTTAGATATTCTAATCAATGGTGGGATGAAGATTGATCTCTTTGGCCTAGCTGATGAATCTGCCCGGATTAAAAATGTCGTAACGGAAAGTGTTGGAAATAAAACATTAACGTCGATGGCTAAACTGATTAAATCATTGCTTTATCTTTGTTATAAAGATGAAGATGTTATAAACAACCCCCGAAAGCACTTTGATAACAGTCAAAGTGAAATCAATAAGGATTTTGATACGCTCGGGCTTAAACTTCCATCAGGAAAAACCATCGACAAATGGCTACGAGGCGTCGATCTCGATAAGAAATGAAAAGTGGAATATTCCAGGAGTGTGTTGGAATATTCCGAAGTCGTGATATCTACAAAGGTAACCTTCACCCGTTGTCTATCAGCGTCTAACAAGGGCGCATTAGTTAAACTGGGGGTTACATGTCACAACCGTCTCTAATTCGTTTTCATGAAGTACAAAAGCGTACTGGCTATAGTAAGGCGTGGTTATATCGCCTTATGAGCGAGAAACGTTTCCCCGCAGCAATTAAAATTGGTTCCCGCTCTATCGCTTTTATTGAAAGTGAAATTGACGAATGGATTAATCAGCGCATCACTGAGTCACGTGGCGAGGTGGCGTAATGGAAAAGAAAAACCGCCCCGTACAGCAGGCGGCTAACTCAGATATTCGCACGTCTGATATTACGCCGACCACCAGCCCTGTACAAGTACCTAAGCGTATCCCAAAGAAGCACCGCGCCCGCGTCTATATGCTGCGCACTGGTGTAGAGGGATGGACAGAGAATGACATCCTGCGCTATTGCCGTCTTTCATCCGGGCGTAATTATGCGTCTGAGTTGGAGCGCCAGCTTGATATTCAACTAGAGCGTATCGACGAGAAAAACCCGGATGGTATCGGCGCACACCTGCGCTACCGCTTTTCTTGCCGTGGCGACGTTCTCAAGGTGATCCAACTTGTGAACCATAATGCCGCCATTAATGAACATCACGGGTTATCTCAGCAGGATATTACTGACATTCTGAACCTCTACCCGAACGCGTTTAACGCCGCATAACGGAGCCGAAAACATGACTATCGAAAAAAGCCGATTCAATTCGGAGGCCGCCCCACAATCCAACACTTGCCAAGGCGAACATAGCAATAATGACTTTGCCGCGATTGTCCCCGTTATTTCCGGTCAAATTGGCGGGCGTGAGGCCAGTATTGTTAGCGCTAAGGCACTGCATAAAGCGCTTGGAGTAGGTAACGACTTTTCAACCTGGATCAAACTACGCATTGATGAATATGGCTTTAGCCTGAGTGCTGATTACGTGGTTTTTGATTCCTCAGATTTCAGGAATCAAAGTTCAAATTTTGAACAGTGTAGCCCCGGATGGGTGACAAAGCGTGGCGGCGACCGTCGCAGTAAAGATTATGGCCTTTCTCTGGGAATGGCTAAAGAACTGGCAATGGTTGAGCGAAACGAACAAGGTCGCGCCGTTCGCCGTTACTTTATTCAGTGTGAAGAAGCCCTACAGCGCAGCGTGCCAGAGATTGCCGCTCAGTATCGCCGTCAGCTCAAAGCCCGTATCGGTGCCGCCAGCCTGTTTAAACCGATGTGCGTAGCACTGGAAAGCGCCCGCGCAGAGCAGGGTAAACAGACGCAGGCTCGCCACTACAGCAATGAGAGCAACATGATCGCCCGCATTGTTTTGGGTGGCATGACGGCGAAGCAGTGGGCGCAGGCGAATAGCATTACTGGCGAACCACGCGACAGCATGAACGCCGGGCAACTGGAACACCTCACCTACCTGGAGAGTACCAACATTACGCTGATTGATATGGGTATGGGATATGACCAGCGTAAAGCCGAGCTAATCCGCCTTTCTCAGCGCTGGTTAGCTAAACATCTGGGGGCTAATCATGCTTAATGCCGCCGTCCAGAATAAAGTCTTTCCCCTGGCTGGCCTGATGTATGCCTTGCGCGGGATCGCGTACGCGCATGAGGGTAAAGCTGGCATAACAGTGCCAGCTAATGCCAGCTCCTCATTTTCTCGTCGTGGTGACGAGGAGAGTTTCGAGACCAGTACGCGCGTGCGCGAAGGTGAGTTTCTGGAGTCCATAAAAAAGGGCTTGCCGACTATCGCCAACCCGGTTTATGGTTATAGCGCACCAGCAAAATCTGGTGCCGGGATTGGTCTCCCGGAAATGATTAAGGCGATACACGACGCGCCTAGCGTCTTTTTTTGTGTCGTTAGCTCAGTACACCTCTTTTTCAACGATGCGGGTATAATCCGTATCGCTCACAAAATTATGGTGGGCTGCGCGGGGGCTTCTTCGGAAGCGCCGGGTTCCTTGATCACCGGTAAGACCAACTCTGCGCAGTCCACCACCAACAAGATTGGTCTCTTCGGTGGTGGATATATTCCACTGATCAAGGAGGCTGCCGCTATGCTGGCTACTATCCCTACCCAAAATCCGCGATTCATCTGGTTAATCGCAGCCGTTCGCCGCGATATGCCGACAATTACCGCCAAAATCCATCACATTGCTGCTGAAACTGAGCGCGAAGCCCGCCGCACTCTGGCGCGGGATCACGTCTGTTTCTTTGCAGGCCGTATCCGTCTGGAGGTGGCAGCATGAGCAAAGTATCCCTGGCCGATTCAACCTGCCGTATCCAACAGGCGCAGGAAGTCCTGTCTCTCTGGCTTGAAGCGACGAATAAAAACGATAGCGGCACAGCTAACTTAATTGGCGCAATCATTTCCCTTCTGGATGGTATCCCCGAATTGATGGATTCAGCAGAGGATGAATTGGCTGGCATGGATTTAAAAGCGCGGGATAAAGCATGAGCAACGTACTGACCTTTAAATCGGGAAATCCCGACTTATTCCACGCCGAAGCCACACCGCATGGCGTCAATATCATGACCCGCAACGATGCCGGGATGTATGAGCATGTTGCTCTTATCAACTACGGAAAAGCTGTAGTACGTCTGGATGCGGGTGAGTATGACAATAAGCCCTGTGAAGGATTTGCCCTGCATTTTGCAGTGGCTGACGGCGGGGCGCGTGGCTGGTTCGACTTCACCGCGCAGCATAACGTCACTATGTGGCGCTGGCTGATTGCGGCCTGTTTCGTTGCCGAAATGAAGCGTGAGAACGGCACAACCGCCGTCACTGAGGCTGACGGCACAACATCGCAGGTGGCGATTTACTCCAATGGTAATGCGGGCATGGTGGTTTACCCGTTTGCTGAACGGCTAGCGATGGCGAACAACATCGAGGGCGCAATTATTGAGCGCTATGGTGTTGATCAGGGAACAGAGAACGCCATTTTGTTCTACCGCGCCATGCTGGATGCGGAACGCGGAGAGCTGACCCCGTTCGGGCGTGAAACGCTGGCAGAGCTACACGATTACTTCATTGCCGATCTGGATGAAAACGGCTGGCCTGAAATGCCAGCGGCGCACTGAGGGGGCGACATGATTACCAAAAACTTCCGACTGAATGCGCTGGCGAACCAGTACGCGGAGGCACTTTACAACAACATCACGGCTATCAATGGTGGCAAATACTTCATGGTTGACGCGGCAGGCCAGCAAATCCGTGTGGAACTGGTGGGCGGCGTCAATGGCACGCGCCAGCTTATTGATGGTTACGCGCTCGAAGCGCTCAAAGAGACATACCCTCAGTGGGAAAGCGTCGGGATCACCATGCTGGAGAAATGCGTCAATGCTGATGGCCTGACTGATACCGGGCGCGAGATATGGCAAAGCATGATTAATGATATGGGCGCGACCGTGGCAGGAGGCAACCATGCGTAATATCGACCTTATCCGCGAAGTGACCGCCGCCGCCGCTGGTAACTGGCCTTATGTGCTGGCAGGCCTGTCTATCAACGTGCCTGATTCATCACGCCGCCATGCTCCCTGCCCTGCATGTGGCGGTACGGATCGCTTCCGGTTCGACGACAACGGTCGCGGTAGCTTTATCTGTAACCAATGCGGCGCGGGCGACGGCTTAGACCTGATTAAGAAGGTGAACAACTGCGACACCACAGAGGCGGCTCAGCTTGCCGCTGATGTGCTGGGTATTGATTACCGGGCAGCGCAAACCGACCCGGCGGCAGCGAGCCAGAGAAGGGAGCAACTGGAAGCTGACCGCCAGCAGCGTGAGCAGGAGCGCCAGCAACAGGCAGCAGAGGACGCAGAGCAGCGAAGGGCTACATTTGCCAGCCTGTATGCAGAAAAGCGCCAGGGCGTCACACAGGGCGAATCTGAATACCTGATTGCTAAGGGGCTGGACGGGTTCACTTTCCCGCTATTGCCTGATGGTTCAATCCTGCTTGAGCTGGTGGATGAGTCCGGCGCAGTGGCAGCCGCACAGACCATCACCCCACAGGGAGAAAAGCGCCTACTGACAGGTTCAGCAAAGCGCGGGGCATACCATGCTGTAAACGCATCGGAACAGCCGCAGGAGGTGATCATTGCCGAAGGGCTGGCAACGACCTTATCCGCTTACCTGATGCGCCCTGATGCGCTGGCAGTGTGTGCCATAGACGCTGGCAACCTGCTACCCGTCGCAATACAGATGCGCCAGCAGCACCTACAGGCGCAAATCATCATTGCGGCGGATAACGACCGACTGGACGACAAACCCAATACCGGAACGGATGCCGCAGAAAAGGCTGCGCTTGCCGTCACGGGCTGGGTTGCTGTACCGCCAACAGACTATAAAGCCGACTGGAATGACTACCACCAGCAACACGGTCTGGAAGTCGCTACGGCTGCGTTTAACGATTCGATGTACCAGCCGCAGGGGGAATGCGTGAAACCACGACTACAGGCCATTGAGGGCGGTAAAACTGACCAGTCAGAGAAAGACCCGCTAAAACCCCGCATTGAGAGCCGCAAAGATGGCGTTTACTGGATCACGCCTAAAGTGGACAAGGAAAGCGGCGAAATTATCAACAATGAAAGCTGGCTGGCCTCACCGATGGACGTTATCGGCACCGGGCGGGACGACAAGGATCAGTATCTGATATTGCGCTGGTTGGCCTTTGGCGCAGGCATACCGACAACAGCGGCTATCCCCCTGGCTGATATCGGGGAGCGCGAAGGCTGGCGCACCCTGAAAGCGGGCGGGGTTAATGTCACCACGAAAAGCAGCTTACGGGCGATTCTGGCCGACTGGCTACAGCGTAGCGGCTCGCGTGAATTGTGGCGTGTTGCTCACGCTACTGGCTGGCAGTGTGGGGCATACATCATGCCGGACGGGGAGATTATCGGCACACCTGAGCATCCTGTTTTATTCAGTGGTCGCAGTTCTGCTGCTGCCGGGTACACAGTTGCGGGAACCTCAGAGAGCTGGCGTAAGAGTGTTGCGCGGCTGGCATACGGTAACTACGCGATGATGACAGGCATTGCCGCCGCACTGGCAGCGCCGTTGATCGGGCTGGCTGGCGCTGACGGTTTCGGCATTCACTTCTATGAACAGTCGAGCGCGGGTAAAACCACCACGGCGAACGTGGCGAGCAGTTTATACGGCAACCCGGACTTACTGCGCCTGACGTGGTACGGCACGGCGCTGGGGCTGGCGAACGAAGCAGCCGCACACAATGACGGGCTGATGCCCCTGGATGAAGTCGGACAGGGGGCAGACCCGATAAGCGTGTCACAGTCTGCCTATGCGCTGTTTAACGGCGTGGGGAAATTGCAGGGCGCAAAAGAGGGTGGCAACCGCGATTTAAAACGCTGGCGAACCGTGGCGATCAGCACTGGTGAAATGGACTTGGAAACCTTCATCGCCACCGCCGGACGCAAGACCAAAGCCGGGCAACTGGTGCGCCTGCTAAATATCCCGCTGAGTAAGGCGGTACGCTTCCACGACCACCAGAACGGCAAACAGCACGCCGACGCGCTGAAAGATGCTTACCAACACCATCACGGCGCTGCCGGGCGGGAGTGGATCGGGTGGCTGGCAGACCACCAGCAGCAGGCCATTGATACCGTTCGTGACTGTGAAACCCGCTGGCGCAGCCTTATTCCTGCTGACTATGGCGAGCAGGTACACCGCGTGGCCGCACGTTTTGCCATTCTGGAGGCGGCTTTATTGCTGGGTGAGGTTGTTACCGGATGGGACGATCAGACGTGCCGTGATGCGATACAGCACAGCTACAATGCCTGGCTGCGCGAGTTCGGCACGGGCAACAAAGAGCACCAGCAGATAATTGAGCAGACGGAGGCGTTTTTGAATGCGCATGGCCTGAGCAGATACGCGCCTTTCCCTTACGACCAGTCAGATTTGCCTATTCGAGACCTTGCCGGATACCGGGCAAAGGGAAATCATGATGCTGATCCAATGATTTTCTACACTTTCCCGGCTGCGTTTGAGGGTGAGATAGCCAGGGGGTTTAATGCAAAACAGTTTGCCGAGACGATAAAGAATGCCGGAATGCTGACGCCTCCAGCCAGTGGCAGAGGCTACCAGCGTAAATCCCCTCGTATCAATGGGCGGCAATTCAATGTCTACGTGATCCACTACATGCCGGAGAGTTGCCAGCCAGAAGAGTAATTTTATTCACATACGTAGTTTTGGTGTTGGTTCAGTTAGTTCAGTTGGTTCAATTTGTAAGTATCATTGTTTTTTAAGGTTTTTTATCAGATATCTGAACCAACACTGAACCAACAAATACCCATTTTGAACCAACACCACAAAAGACGAGATTACTCACTGGCTGGCACTGAACCAACAAAGCAGGCGACTGAACCAACACGAAATCACAAATGTTGGTTCAGCAAAACCCAGTAATGGCGCGGCTTGCAAGCCCGTGAACCAACTGAACCAACTGAACCAACACTATTTGCGCTTACTATATAAAAAAATCGAAACGAAATGAGAGAGGCTAAAGAATGACAGCACAAATTTCAGCATACGGGCGGCTGGTGGCCGACCCACAGACCAGAACGACCAACAGCGGAACAAGTATGACAATGGCGCGGCTGGCGGTGGCGCTTCCGTGCAATGCGGCAGAGGCGGGAGAGTCAACCTTCTGGCTGGGCGTTATTGCTTTTGGGAAGCAGGCCGATGCGCTGGCAAAGCACCAGAAAGGCGACCTTGTGAGCGTGGCAGGCAATATGCAACTCAACCAGTGGACAGGGCAGGACGGCGGTACACAGCAGGGGTATCAGGTAGTAGCCGACAGTGTGATCAGCGCCAGAACGGTACGCCCCGGCGGGAAGGCAGGACAGCAGGGACAGGCAACGGACGCGCTGAGACGTGCGCAGCAGCCATCCCGTGATGAATACGACCAGCGCCCACCATTCGACGATGAAACGCCATTCTGAGGGAGATAAGCATGGTCAACGATAGTAAAGCAGAGGCTCTGGAAGCAAAGGGGCTGTATCGCAGGGCTGCGACGCGCTGGCAGGAAGTCATGATGCTTTGTGCTGAGGACGATGATCGGGAATGGGTAAAGCAGCGACGTGATACGTGTCTGACGAATGTGAAGCGCCCGCCAGTGAAAACCGATGATTACGGCGATCTGCATAAAGCAGTCACTGAGACACAACACCGCATGGGGATAGCGCAACCAAACGGCAATGCCTTCCGATTAAACGGTGGTAAGTAGCAACGACAGGCCACCAGCGGGGGCGACAGTTCGCAGTAAGGTTCGCACCAAAATGGCTGTAAATTCTGTACTGTTCTTGACAGATTTTAAACCCTCGTAGCGCTAAACCCGCGCTAGTCGTGGGCTGGAAGCCAGAACGTGATTTAGGTTGTCCAAAATATTCTGGTTCGCGCCACTGGTTCGCAGTACGCAGTCAGGTACGCGGCAAAACTGCGCATTCAGCGTGCGTACCATCTGACGAATTCTAACGGCGGCAATGCGAATTCGCAAAATAGCGGATAGGCTTGATATTGCTGGCTCTGGTGTAGTCCATTCGCAGTTAGTAGCACCACGGAGATGATAAGTTTTGATAAGGTTTTGGGCGCAGTAAATTGCGAATTGCGCAGTTCACCAAAAATCTGCGCAAAACGAAACGGATACCAATGCGCAAACCATCCTCAACCCCGCGCGGTTACTGGCTTTATTGGTTTGAAATTACAAAAGTGGTGCGCAATTTACAGTAAAATACGCATATTATTTCGTATTCAATTTGCGCACCGTTCGCAGTTAATGCGCAGTAATTCGCAGGAGGCCAGCCAGTGAGAGACAGAACGCGCAGCTATACCACAGACCTGCCCCGCATAGGGTTGCCATTCCTTGCGCACATGCGTAGCAGGCTGGCGGACGCCGAACCGGGTACACAGCTTTATACCCAGACCGAAAGCGGAACGTTGTATGCCTTCCGGCAAGCCGACAGCTACGCCATGACAATCAGCGGCGTGACGCGGGCGATTCGCACTACAACGACGCAGGCCGGATATGGCGTGCGGGAATGGTACGTTTGCCCCCACTGTATGAAGCGGGCTGCAAAGCTGTATATCGGTAAAAAAGATATTGGCTGCCGGGAATGCTGGAAGCTCCACTACAAAAGCCAGAGCGCCGACAGACTGGACAGGATGCGCATGAAGATACGCCAGCAGCGATACGCGATATGGGGCAACAATGACCTTACCAACAACCTGTTTAATGACATTCGCATGTTCCCAAAACCAAAGGGGATGCGCTGGGCTACGTTTGACAGGAAGCGGGCAGAGTTATCAGTTATGGAGATGGCTTACTGGCAGGCATTCAGTCCGGTAGTAGATAGAATCAGGGGCGTGGTTGAGCGTAAGACGGGGAAAGCGGCGCGAGCTATAGGGCTGGAGTTGTAGCGATATTCTGGTTTTCTGACAGAATTAGCTAAAATCAGCCAGTTACCCACCATAGCAGGAGCTGCCATAGTGACACCACGTGAAATAGCAGCGCTGACCGCCGCCAAGCTGGAGCATGAAGGCCACCAGCTTACCCCGGCAGAGGTTCGGGAAATGGAGCGCATTATTGATGCTGATACAGTCCGGCGTAAACGGTTCGGGGAGATGATGCGAGCGCCTGCCTACCAGTGGAAGAAGCCAGCGCCGCGCAGGTAGATACGGGATTATTCCGCATGTAACTTATGCGTATTAAGCAAATTACCTTTATTCACCTTTACAGAATTGTGAGTGCGTCAGTATCGTTATCCTTCCGATTCGCATTTATTCAGGATTTGCATGTACCAGCTAAAGATAACCATCCGAGACAGCAAACCACCAATATGGCGGCGTGTGCTGGTTCCAGAGCAAATCCCCTTTAGTGAACTTCACGCGGTGATCCAGTTGGCTTTTGGCTGGAATGACGAACATCTGTATATGTTCGAGAAAGGCCGTAAAGGTGATCTAGGTAGCGAGTATCGCGTATGGGGTGAGGGTGAAAGCATGGGTAATGCGGCAATCACGCCACTATGGGCGGCGATCCAGAATGAGGGTGACAAGCTGGTTTACACGTATGACTTTGGCGACTGGTGGGATTGTCTTATTGTGCTGGAGAAGCAAACCCATGATACCAGTATCCAGCCTGTTAGCTGTTTGCGTGGGAGGGGGACTACCCCGGCGGAAAATTCGGGGGGATTGCATGGTTACAATGAATTGCTCTTACAGGCCAGAGAATCTGATAATCCTGAACAAGCCGAGATCCGCAATTTCCTGATGCTGGATATTGAACGCCGGGTTTACGACCTGAACAACATTAACGACAGATTGCAGGCTCTTAACTGACCCGCATGTATTCGCCTGATATTGCGTTATCAGCGCCGCCAGTATCGCGCATAACAGCACATTGACCGGGTAAACCATAGCGCACGACCGTTGCGTTAGTTTCACCGCCACGCTTTACCTGACGAGATTCATACACTGTCACACGTTCCAGTAGCCCCCCGGCAACCATGCTTTCGAGCGTGCGCCGTGTAGATTCGAGCTGGTGGCGCTTATCGAACGACACCATGCCATGAAGCAGGTAGGCCACACCCGACACATCGAACGGCGGCGCACCAATCTCACCCGTCCCCCATTCGAGGTTATCCGGCTCAAAGTAACTGAGTATCTCTTTTTTGCGGTTGGTCATTCTCATGGCTGGCAGGTTCCTTATTGTGGGATAGCACTATCATACAATAAGCGGGTTGAAGGGAGAGCGTTACTGCCTGATGTGCTGTATGAATAATAACCAAATTTCAGGGGCGGAAAAAGATATGGGGGTACTTTTGGGGGTATCTATAAAAACTGAACAATAAAAAATCCAACAAAAACAATGGTTATCACCTTTGTGTACTGTTCCTATTATCGCAGCATCTTTCAAAAGCTTTTAAATAAAAAACATTTGCCTTTTTAAATAGAGGAATCTGGCGTATCAGCCATTTAGTCTCACCGACAATTCCAGCAAACCATCACACATCTCCTGCAGCTCATTAAACATCCTTGCCACATGGAAACCATCGCACACGGAATGATGGACCTGCACCGCCATAGGCAACAACACTTTCCCATCCTGCTCGTAGTATTTTCCAAACGTGAACATAGGGGAAAAGAAGTTCTTCATGTGCGCAATGTTCATAGTAAAGTTCGTAAACGTTACCCAGGGAATAGACGATACGAAAAAGACATTTTCCCGGGACTCTTCCTTCGGCCAGTAAGAAAGGTTATTGCCGTAGCGCGCAATGTCTTCTGCATAGGTGTTCTGGAAGTGATGAATATTGCCGTCGAAATGGCTCCACAATGACGAAAAGGTCTCTGTTTCAGGGTGGAAAATGGTATAGCTCGGATGAATTTCATTCCATATGACAAGCTCATTATCCTTCATGGCCATACGGAATTCCGGATGTCGGTTCATGATTTTAGAGAGGAGGAAAATAATCGTCGGGTAAAACTTCCAGCCGACCTCTTTGATATGTTTTCGCAGCGCGGTGATGTCGATCAGAACCGTTTGGTTAATTGTACACTCAGCAAATGACTGGAATACTTCAAAATGCTCCTTCCTGGCCCAACGAGATAAATCAACAGGCGTATATTCCGGGGCTGTTTTTTTCATTGTTTAACCTTTGATTATCAATCGCCTAAAGGGTTTTGGGCCAGAAAAAGCCGCGCAACCATTTCAACCGTATCTAATCTTCCTGTCAATCTCAGCCTGTGGTTTTCCGAACAGATATCCCTGCACGAGATCACAGCCTAGCGCCTGAAGACGTTCGAGCTGCGCTTCGGTTTCAACACCTTCTGCAATGACCCTCATATTGAGGCTCTTCGCCATGCCGGTTATCAATTTAACGATATTAAGGGCATCATCCTGCGTGGATATCGGGTTCACAAAGGATTTGTCGATTTTAATTTTATCAAAATTCAGTTCACTCAGACGTGAGAGCGACGAATAACCCGTCCCGAAATCATCGATTGAAATTCTTACACCCAGCGTTCTCAGCTTTTTGAGAATAGTGATCGGCGTGTTGCTGTCGCTGAAGAGCGATGACTCCGTAACCTCTAATTCAAGACGGTTCGCCGGAAGTCCTGTCTCCTTCAGGATGGACTGTACCATTGCCGTAAAGGATTTCGTGCCCAGCTGAACGGGTGAAACGTTCACAGAGATCCTTGCCGGAACCGCCCAGGAAACCGCTTCCCGGCAGGCAAGCTCCAGCACGGTTTTGCCGATTTGGTTGATCATCCCCGTTTTCTCAGCGACGGAAATAAAGTAATCGGGTGACAGTAGCCCCTTCACCGGGTGTATCCAGCGAATAAGCGCTTCATAGCCGTAAATTTCATTGCTGAATGAATCGACAATAGGCTGGTAATAAACAACGAATTCATGGTTATCGATCGCCAGTGCCATATCATGTTCAAGGGTTCTGCTTTCCTGTAACTTTTGCAGCATCCACTGACGGAAAACTTTTATCTGCTGTGAGCCCTCTTTTTTGGCTTCGTAGAGCGCCAGATCGGCAAATTTATAAAGGTAGTCAGAGCGCCGTTCATTATCAGATAAAACGATACCCACACAGGTGGCGATTTTTATCAGCTGGTTATTAATTGTATAGGGCTGGCTGATATGTTCGCTGATTTCTTTGGCGCGCGAAACGGCGGCTGCTTCAGTGAGGCCACTGGAAAGCAGGGCAAACTCGTCTCCGCCCAAACGGTAAAACGTATCAGTGGCGCTGCTCATTGAGGTGAGGCGTCTGGATACCTGATTCAACAGCAAATCTCCGGCATCATGGCCATAGGTATCGTTGACCTCTTTGAAGCGGTCTAAATCAAATAACATCACCGTGACGGGGATATGGTTTTTATCTGCCTTAAGATTAATTTTGTTGAGATCGTCCCAGAAGAAAAGGCGGTTTTTCATGCCGGTGAGGGAGTCATGATAAACATCATACTCAAGCTTCGAGTTCTGAATTTGCAGCGTTTCTTTTGATATCTGAAGTTCATCAGCAAGGCTTTTAACCTGCATGTGCGCTTTGAGAATGTTTTTATTCTGGTAGATCATTAAGAAACCCAGAATAAAGCTTAATATCACCAGTAATAATGAAAGCACCGAATAAATATAATAAAGAATCTGTATTTTATGGTTGGATTCATTAACCGTGTTAATATCTTTCGTCAATGCCGTTGCTGAAAGCTGGCTCAGCGGCGCATCAAGGTCATGCATATTTGTCAGGTATGCCTGTAGCTCTGGGTGGCTCATTTTTTCAAGATGGCTATCCAGATAGGCCAGTATTTTCTCTAAGCGCAAAGCGAGCTCCTGATGCGCTTTATCACTGTCAATATAGCGACCTAAATCTCCCCCTTTCATTAAATCGCTCTGGCTTAGCATAATTTCAAGACGCATGCGGACCTGGTCTATCGTAACGTCATCGGTATCGGTTGCGTATAGACCAAGCCATGATTCAAAACGGTAATACTCTGATACCAGTTGTGCCACGGACCAGGACTCAGTGTATTGAGTCAGTTTTTGCAATTCCTGCTGTCGATCGTAAACAAGAAATGCAATATATCCTGTCGTGATAAAAAGAGAAAAAATGATACCAACCAGTATCCTGTTCATTATGTTCTCCTGAACGACTACTCAATCTTCATTTTGCTAACCTGCCATGCTGATCGTGAGTAATAAATCTGATTATTCAACTCAGGAAGACTGTCATAGGGGTATACAATGAACGATGGGCCTTTATCGCGGATGCGCATATATTCGCCATTGACCTTTAAGGCAAGTATGGCGTTGTATTTTTTAAAGTCACTGAGAGGGATCACGGTAGAGTAATCATTGAGCGCAATAACATTAACGTTAGTTCCCTTCGCACCCACATACTCCATGAGTTTGTTCATTGGAACACCCTCAAACTTCGTACGACCATTATACCAGGGAGATGTCGTCTCGAAACTCACTACTCCGAGTTTTTCAAGGCTGGCGAGATCAAACACTGCTTTTCCATTTTCATTGGTATTTTCTATATTACCGTAAATCGTTAAAATGGGTTTACCAACTGGTTTTGGCAGGTCGCCAGCCCAGGTTACACTTTGTACGAGACAGCATAACAGCAGTAGGGTTAATCGCATTTTGACCTCCACCTTTTGAACATAAGTATAAGAATTATAATTTAGATATCACACGAGTTTATATATTTTGTTGAGGAGTAAGGGGTTTTATCGTTTTTGTTGATACAAACCCATTTTAATCAATGGGTTAGGTGTTGCGGGTGACAGGGTGTTTGATACTAGAGCGACGCTTAACTTTTTGATAAAAGCTAAAATTGCGGGCATAAATGCTCTTCTGTTTAAAAAATAATCGCTTTAATTGATGGATATTAACTTCCGCGACAATTTTAGGATGTCCTTGGCTTTTTGGGGCGCGAATCTGGAGACTAAATACGCACCCCGGTTGTGTCCGTTGTTTCAGGATGACGACGATAAGCGAGAACACGACCATTCTGATGGTGCGTGTCCCATATCGCTTGCCTTACTTCATGTCATCCTGGATGGCTGACGCCGACTTCCCCCCTTTCGCCATGCTGGAAAACACTGCGTCCCGGTAGATCCACGCATGAACGAGTGCGGCAGAGATATGGACCAGCACCACAGCAAAAAGCAACTTTGCCAGAAGGCTATGGGCGTCGTGACACCAGGCATACAGTGCTGGACTGTTCGGGGCAATCGCCGGCAGGTTGACGCCACTAAACATCACAATCGGCAGCCCGGCTGCCGACAGTTGCGCCCAGCCCAGCAGCGGCATTGCCAGCATTAACCCATACAGCATCCAGTGTGATGCCTTTGCTGCAAGCACCTGCCAGACGGGCAAATCAGCAGGAAGTGGGGGCGTCCGGCTGAGGAGCCGGTTGACCAGACGCACCAGTGCCAGCAGTAAAATGGCGACACCCAGCGGCCGGTGCAGGTCGATTAACCAAATCCGGTGATGTAACGACGTCATCATTGCGGCACCGATGAAAAGCATGGCCAGGATCATCACCGCCATCAGCCAATGCAGGCTTCGCGCCAGGATATTGAAATGCTGCGGCGCGTGCTCTCGCATATCTTTATTCGAGCTCATTTTACCTCCTGCTTTTGCACAGCTTCGGTGGCCTTGCCGTAGCCGATTTCCCGCTCACGGCGACTGAAAGAGTGGGAATAGGCAGCGGAACGGGCGTTTAAGATGGGATCATCAGACACTGCAACGCCTGCAGGAACAATCGAAGGGTCAAAGTTAACGTCGCGGCACGCGCCCTCGGATTGTGCTTCGACACGCGTCACTTCCAGCGTGCCGGCAACCATCTGTTTGCGATCGTCCGGCCATGGCTGGGAAGGGTCATCCACCGGATCGCCCCGCTGTGCGAGCTGCAAAACGTAATCCCAATAGAGTGGCTTCTGCGCCAGGCGCTGACGCAGGTTTTCGAACAGGAAGTTGTCATTGGCTTTCTGTCGTTGTTCATCGCTCATAGAAAGGAAAGGCTCGTGCGGACGCATCATCCAGCGAACGGCCTGGCGATCTCCCTGCGAGTTCACAAGATAAAAGGCGTTAATGCTGTAAAACGTCGCGCCCGCGAAGCTGCCGGGCGCGGGTTTTTGTGCCGCCCATTTAAGGTATTTCTCCGCCTCCGGGTACGCTTTCAAAAAGTCTGCGAGACGCTGTGGATCCGGTTTGCCAGTGGCTGCATCGACAGCCGTGGCTTTTCGCAAGGCCAGAAAACCTTCCGGACTGTGCGTGGCGAAGAAAGGCTCGTTGTTCATCGCCATTCGCCATTGCTGCTTGTCATCTGTCTTCAGCAGCAGCGCCATGCTCAGGGTTTTGGTCGTGCTATCCGGGGCATGGGGATCGCCAGTACCAATAGAGAATCGGCCCACCACGGGCACTTCCTGCTGTGAGAAGAGGCGGGAGGTTGAAAGAGAATTTGCCGAGCTGTTTGGCGTAAAGGTGCCAGCAAAGCAGATGCCTTTTCCATGCGCGCGGCGAAAACCCGGCGGGAAGGGTTTCGGTGTTTCACCCACCAGTGCCTGGCTGACCGTGCGTGAACCAAGCCAGCCCGCCGTCCATGCAAAAGCAAATGCCAGCGTACCGGCGACAACGGCGATCGATGCCAGCGCGCCCCAGGTTTTTTTGGATCTCAAATCCAGTTTCGACATAGACGTTTTTCCATAACAAAATATCTTCACATGTCATGCACAACGTATTGCGCGTGACATGTGTTAATACAGTGGCGAATATGGTTTGAGTATAAAAATTAAGGGGCGTAAAGAAAGAATATCACGAAAAGTTTAAACCTTTTCGCCGTCACAAAGGAGGGCTACTTATCACAACGGTAATTGTGGCAGGACAGGTTCTTACTGAGAAATAGTGACGAAATATGTAATTTAAAGTTTTCTATTTCTCAAGCGAGAACGTGTAAGGTTTGTTGTTCCTGACGAATTAGATTCATTGATGTAAATCAGATTATCTCTTTCATTCGCCGCTTATCGTGTGCACACCTTTCCTTAAAACGAATCAAAAAATGAAAAAAAGACCATTCTTGATGGTGCTTTGCGCTGTGTGCTGCTTTTTTGTTGCGGACATCGCTATGGCAAAAAACAGTTCAGTTTCCAGTGAACAGGTTAAAGAGAACGTTATTGCAGAGTCGATCGCATCTTATCCCGGAGTATGCGCCTGTCCTTTTAACCGGGCCAGAAACGGAAGCGCCTGCGGCAGACGCAGCGCATGGAGTAAAGCGGGAGGCTATGCTCCCATTTGTTATAAAAATGAAGTTACGGATGAGATGGTAAAGCAGTGGCGTGAAAATAATAGCTAACCCGCCTCCAGCATCCCAAAGCTCACAATCCGCGCGCGGCCCAGCTCTTTCGCCCGGTACAAGGCCACATCCGCGGCGCGCAGCAGGTTGTCAGTCTGGGCATGTTGCGGGTAGCTGGCAATGCCAATCGACACATCCACCGGCCCAATCTCGGTCAGCCCGTAGCGAAGCGACAGCTCATGCACGCTATTGTAAATCTTCTGCGCGCAGGCGTGCGCCTCTGGTTCATCGGCACCGGGAAGCAGGACCAGAAACTCCTCGCCCCCGTAGCGGAATGCGAGCCCGTTGTCATGTGCGGCCCGCTGAACAATTGACGCCACGCTTTTAATCACCTGATCGCCCGCTTCATGGCCGAAGCGGTCATTGATGCTCTTGAAGTGATCGATGTCGATCATCATGCAGCTTAACGGCTCGCCGGTGCGCATCGCCTGTGCCGTTTGGGTTTGCAGCGTATCTTCCAGATGATGACGATTACGCAGGCCGGTGAGCGGGTCGAACAAGGCTTTTTCCAGCAGCGCGTCGCGCAGACGCTGGTTGGCCAGCGCCAGACCGAGCGCTTCGGCCATCAGTTCCAGATAGGCGCGGGATGGGGCGTTGTCCGCCGTAATATTCTGGAATGAGAGCAGGCCAATGGCCTCGCCCTGGGCGATAAGCGGCACGCACAGCGAGCTTTCAGCTTGCGATGCCGGAAGATGGTAGCAGGCGATATCCGGCTCACCGTTTACCGGCGGGTGGCTCTGCCCGCGGCGCACGGCCCAGCACTCGTCCGGGTGGAAGCTCGTCTCTTCACCAACCGGTGAAAGCCAGTGTGCGACGCAGCGCATCTGCCATGGCTCCCGGTCAAGGACGTAAAGTCGCCCCGCGATCCCCGGCGCGATATTAGGCGCAAACAGCTCCGCCACGTTAATCACATCGTTAAAGTTCTCACACCCCTGCAGCCGCTGGGTCATGCGCGCCAGCAGCTCGCGGATGGCCCAGTCGGCATCGCGCTCTTTTTCCAGACGCTGTCGCGCCAGGCCGTTTTCGCGGAAGATGCGGATGGCCTGGGCCATATCGCCAATCTCATCAATCTGGTTGAAATTGGGCGTTTCAACCGCGTAATCCTGGGATGCCAGGCGGTGCACCACGTCGCTCAGGCGCACCACGGGGCGCAGCACGCGGCGCTTTAATATAAAGCCGAGAACAAACAGGAACAGCAGGGCGGTCAGGCCGACCATCAGCTCAGAGGCCGTACGCAGCGCTTTCGATGTTTTTGTCGCGTCCTGAACGGAGGCGATGACGCGTTTGTCGAGTATCTGGCGGAAGTGATCGAGCTGGTTCTGCGCGCGCTCCAGCTCCTGCTCATAGGGCGCACCGTAGAGTAGCGCAACGGCCTGCGCGTCTTCTCCTCGCTCAAGGCTGGAAAGGGCGGTTTGCTGTTCGTCCTGCAGCTCATCGACGATCTTTATTCCTTCATGCAGCAGGGCCAGTTCTTCATCCGATGCGCCGTTATCCTGCAACTTTTCCAGCCGAAGCTCGATGCTCTTCAGGCTGTTTTCCGCCTGGTTATATTCCTTGAGAACCTGAGGATCTTTTTTAATGACGTACAGCCGTGCTAAATCAGATTGGGCCCAGATATCGGTTTCGATATCTTCCGTGAGCTGATCAAATTTCTGCCGTTGTTCAACGGCCTGACGCTCGAGGGTATCAGCGCTGGACGCCATCAGCATGATGATGCCGGAGGCGATGGTCAGGCAGACCGTGGCACCATAGGCCCAGTTTGTTATCGTCGCGATTCGCACCTGATGATCCTTTTACGACATGAGTAGGATGGCGTTCTTTCAAATTATAGAAAACGTTTGATTTAAGGCGAAAAAAAAGGCGACACAGCGCCGCCTGGTGTGATCTATATCGTCACATCCTCACAATTCTGGAGGATTTTTTCCTTCTTCGATGAAGTCGGGGTCCAGCTCTTCGGCGTTACCTTCGTGATCGCGCCCTGAGAAGAGGTTCCAGCAGGCGATAAACAGCGCGGCAATGAGCGGCCCAATCACAAAGCCGTTAATGCCGTACAGCTCCATGCCGCCGAGGGTGGAGATCAGAATCAGGTAGTCCGGCATTTTGGTGTCTTTCCCGACCAGCAGCGGGCGCAGGATATTGTCCACCAGCCCGACGATAATCACGAAGAAGCCGACAATAAACAGCCCTTGCCAAAGCTGATGGGTGGCGAACAGGAAGATGGCGGCGGGAACCCAGACAATCGCCGAGCCGATGGCGGGCACCAGCGAGAGGAAGGCCATCAGCGCCCCCCAGAGCACGCTACCGTCAATACCGGCAATAGCAAACGCAATCCCGCCGAGGATGCCCTGAACCACCGCCACCGCCGCCGTACCTTTTACCGTGGCTCGCGACACGCCGACGAATTTGGCGAACAGGTGCTGTTTGGCGAAATCAGACAGCGGCAGGGAGTCAAGGATCTGGCGCACCAGATACGGGCCGTCTTTCAGCAGGAAGAACAGCAGATAAAGCATGATGCCGAAGCTAATCGCAAAGCCAAACGTGCCCTTGCCAATCAGGAACGCGCTGCCGGCGAGATATTGCCCGCCCTGCAGGGCGACATCAGAGAGTTTTTTCTGGATCTGCGCCGCGTTGGTCAGGTTGTGATCCGCCAGGAAGCCGCTGGCCCAGTCAGGCAGATGGTTGAAGATGCTCGCCACCACTTCCGGAAACTGGGTGTTGTTCTCCTGAAGCTTCGTGTAAACCACGTTCAGCTCAATGGCAAGCGAGGAGAGGATAACCATCAATGGTATAAAGACGATCAGGCAGATAATGCCAATGGTCAACAGCGAGGCGAGCCCGTTGCGATCCCCCAGCGCGGCGCGCAGCCTGTTTTTTACCGGATTGAAGATGACGGTCAGAATGGCGGCCCACAGTATCGCGGAGAAGTAGGGCGACAGTATGTCGAAGAAGGCCCAGGTGACGAGGGCGAGAATAAAAATGAAGAAACCTTTGGTCAGTCCATTAAAGCGCATAGTGATTCCTGGTAACGAATAAGCAGAGTCGACTATAGAACTGATTTGAGGATTTACCAATAATTCTGCCGCCGGCGTGCCGGGCGATGGCTTCGCGCCAGACCCGGCATACAGACCTCAATAATGTGTTATGTTTTGATGAGATTTTAAACAGCTCAGGACGACAGCATGGAAAAGGTCTTTTCAGGTGGGTGCTTATGCGGCGCGGTTCGCTTTACCGCTGCGAATGGGGGCAATGTGCACACCTGCTCGTGCGATATCTGTCAGAAACACACCGGCGCACAAACCGTCGTATGGATTGAGTTCCCGGCGGAAAACGTGCAGTGGATCGGTCCGGGCGGACGTCCGGCGACATGGCGATCGTCGGACTACTCCAGCCGGGCGTTTTGCCCCACCTGCGGCAGTTCAATTGGCGCGATTGATGATTCACCCACCATTGCCTTTTTTACTGGCGTGTTTGACGATTCGGATCAGTCGGAGTTTGCCCCGGAAAATCACTCCTTCTACGACATGATGCCTGCCTGGTGGCGACATACCATGAGGGAAGCGTAAAAGTATGATCCGAGGGTTCATCGTTACCACTTTCGACTGACCGAAGATCGCCTTTTCCCGCTCCATGCTGTAAGTATCTGCTTGCGGAGGTGCTTATGGCCTGGCGTCCGATTCTCTATGTGATCCTCACTACCCACCCCAGACTCAGCGCGAGGCGTGCCCGTTTGCGTCTGGTCATCTAGCTTTTTATTAACAATCGCGGTATAACACACCTTCTTTGGATGTTTAGATGTCCATACGTATAGAAGGTAATATGCAAACACAACAAGAAAATGGGCAGCTCAAGCGCACCATGAAAACACGCCACCTGATTATGCTCTCGCTGGGTGGTGTGATTGGGACAGGGTTATTCTTCAATACCGGATACATCATTTCAACGACCGGGGCGGCGGGCACGCTGCTGGCGTACCTGATAGGCGCGCTGGTGGTCTGGCTGGTGATGCAGTGTCTGGGCGAGCTTTCCGTGGCGATGCCGGAAACCGGCGCGTTCCACGTCTATGCTGCCCGCTATCTTGGCCCGGCGACGGGCTACACCGTGGCGTGGCTCTACTGGCTCACCTGGACGGTGGCGCTCGGCTCCAGCTTCACCGCCGCGGGGTTCTGCATGCAGTACTGGTTCCCGCAGGTGCCCGTCTGGGCCTGGTGCGTGGTCTTCTGCGTGGTGATTTTTGGCCTGAACGTCATCTCTACGCGCTTCTTTGCGGAAGGCGAATTCTGGTTCTCCCTGGTGAAAGTCATCACCATCATCGCCTTTATTATCCTTGGCGGGGCGGCGGTCTTTGGCTTTATCCCGATGCAGGACGGTTCCCCCGCGCCGGGCTTAAGCAACATCACTGCCGAAGGCTGGTTCCCGCACGGCGGCCTGCCGATCCTGATGACCATGGTGGCGGTGAACTTTGCCTTCTCCGGGACGGAACTCATCGGCATCGCGGCGGGCGAAACGGAAAATCCGCACAAGGTGATTCCGGTTGCGATCCGCACCACCATTGCGCGCCTGATTATCTTCTTTATCGGCACCGTGTTTGTGCTGGCGGCGCTGATCCCGATGCAGCAGGCGGGCGTGGAAAAGAGCCCGTTCGTGCTGGTGTTTGAAAAGGTTGGTATTCCTTACGCGGCAGACATCGTTAACTTCGTGATCCTGACGGCGATCCTCTCGGCGGCGAACTCGGGCCTGTACGCTTCCGGGCGCATGCTGTGGTCGCTGTCGAATGAGAAAACGCTGCCGCGCTGCTTTGCCCGCGTGAACAAAAACGGCGTGCCGCTGACGGCGCTCTCGGTTTCTATGCTCGGCGGCGTGCTGGCGCTGTTCTCCAGCGTCGTGGCCCCGGACACGGTGTTTGTCGCGCTTTCGGCGATTTCTGGCTTTGCGGTGGTGGCGGTGTGGATCAGCATCTGCGCGTCGCACTTCGTTTTCCGTCGCCGTCATCTGCAGTCCGGGCAGCCGCTCTCTGCGCTGCAGTACCGCGCGCCGTGGTATCCGCTGGTGCCGGTGCTCGGTTTTATCCTCTGCGTGGTGGCCTGTGTCGGCCTGTGGTTTGACCCGAGCCAGCGCATTGCCCTTTATTGCGGGCTTCCGTTTGTCGCCCTGTGTTATGGTGCGTACTACCTGACCCGAAATATGACATCGCAGGAGCCTGAACATGTCGCAGAATAACCCGCTTACCGCCATCCTTGAAAAACAGCCGTTTGTGGTGCTGGATGGCGCGATGGCGACGGAGCTGGAAGCGCGCGGCTGTAACCTGGCAGACAGCCTCTGGTCAGCCAAAGTGCTGGTGGAAAACCCGGAACTCATTCGCGAAGTGCATCTCGATTACTACCGCGCGGGGGCACAGGTGGCGATCACCGCCAGCTATCAGGCCACGCCTGCGGGCTTTGCGGCGCGCGGTCTGGACGAGGCGCAGTCCCGCGCACTGATCGGTAAAAGCGTGGAGCTGGCGCGTAAGGCGCGCGAAGCGTATCTGGCCGAAAACCCGCACGCGGGCACGCTGCTGGTGGCGGGATCCGTTGGGCCGTATGGCGCGTATCTGGCGGATGGCTCAGAGTATCGCGGCGACTACGTGCGCAGCGCCGGGGAGTTTACTGCCTTCCACCGCCCGCGCGTGGAAGCGCTGCTGGATGCGGGCGCTGACCTGCTGGCCTGCGAAACGCTGCCTTCGTTTGTGGAGATCAAGGCGCTGGCGGCGCTTCTGGCCGGGTACCCCCGCGCCCGGGCGTGGTTCTCCTTTACCCTGCGCGACAGCGAACACCTGAGCGACGGCACGCCGCTGCGTGAGGTGGTCAGCGCGCTGGCAAACTCTCCGCAGATTGTCGCGCTGGGCATTAACTGCATCGCCCTGGAAAACACTACGGCGGCGCTGAAGCATCTGCAAAGCCTGACGTCGCTGCCGCTGGTGGTCTATCCGAACTCGGGCGAGCATTATGACGCGGTAACCAAAACCTGGCACCACCACGGCGAAGCGTGCGAGACGCTGGTAGGGTATCTGCCGCAGTGGCTTGATGCTGGGGCTAGGCTGATTGGCGGATGCTGTCGGACCACGCCGAAAGACATTGCTGAGCTGAACGCGCAGCGCTGATGCCCTCACCTTGATCCCCTCCCACGAGGCTGAGGGATCCCCACATAATAATACCTCCACGGACGGCTCCCTCTCCCTCAAGGGAGAGGGCTGGGGTGAGGGGGAACATACGGCTGTGGTGGTCATTCCGTTCACTTCATGTTCCTTGCTACTTTGTAACGACATGGCCTGTGAACGTGCCAGGGCGGCTCAATCGCCGCCGCCCTGGCGACCCGGGCTCCCGGCGGTAAATCGCCGCTTCGCGGTGCCCTCAGCTTATTCCTTCAGGCTATCGGGTCGGGCATGAGCCTGCATCCCTGCAGGCCACGCCCTCTCGGCGCATCCGTGCGCCTCGCCCCGGCCTTACGGAAACGCTTCGGCGATTTACAGCCGGACCGAAACATCGCTTTAAGCCATTTATTTTCCAGATACCACATGCATCGCTTCAGGTGAAAAAATTACTGGGTAACCCTCCGCCCACGGGGAGAGGGAAAAAAACGAACCGCACAAAATTCGCTATCCTTTCCCGCTTTTTATCTAAAAACGAATCGTTATGAGCGATTCATTTTTATTCCTTTATCAAAATTCCCGCGCCGGAAATACTGCCCTCATAACAACAAGGGGAGCAGGCACTATGGCAATTTCATCGCGAATCACACTTCTCGGCGCACTGGCGCTGTGGGCATTTCAGGCGCAGGCGGTGGACGTCACCGTCGCGTATCAAACTTCTGCGGAACCGGCGAAAGTCGCGCAGGCGGACAACACCTTTGCCAAAGAGAGCGGCGCGAAAGTCGACTGGCGCAAGTTCGACAGCGGGGCGTCCGTCGTGCGTGCGTTAGCCTCCGGCGACGTGCAGATCGGCAATATCGGCTCCAGCCCGCTGGCGGTTGCGGCCAGCCAGCAGGTGCCGATCGAGGTTTTCCTGCTCGCCTCGCAGCTCGGTAACTCTGAAGCGCTGGTGGTGAAGAAGAACATCACCAAACCGGAAGATCTGATCGGCAAACGTATCGCCGTGCCGTTTATCTCCACCACCCACTACAGCCTGCTGGCGGCGCTCAAACACTGGGGCATCAAGCCGGGTCAGGTACAAATCATCAACCTGCAGCCGCCGGCGATTATCGCCGCCTGGCAGCGCGGGGATATTGACGGGGCTTACGTCTGGGCTCCGGCAGTGAACGAACTGGAAAAAGACGGCACCGTGCTGACCGACTCTGAAAAAGTGGGCCAGTGGGGCGCACCAACCCTCGACGTGTGGGTCGTGCGCAAAGACTTTGCCGAGAAACATCCTGAGGTGGTGAAAGCCTTCGCCAAAAGCGCGATTGACGCCCAGCAGCCGTATATCAGCAACCCGGATGAATGGCTGAAGCAGCCCGCCAACCTGGAAAAACTCTCCCGCCTGAGCGGCGTGCCGGAAGCGGACGTGCCGGGGCTGGTGAAAGGCAATACCTATCTGACCCCCGCGCAGCAGGTGCAGCAGCTGACCGGGCCGGTGAACAAAGCGATTGTGGATACCGCCACCTTCCTGAAAGAGCAGGGCAAAGTGCCTGCGGTAGCGGCGGATTACAGCCAGTACGTGACCGATCGTTTTGTGAAATAAGGAGTACGCCATGCTGAATATTACGAACCTGTACGCCGATTACGGCGGGAAACCCGCGCTGGAGGATATCAACCTGACGCTGGACAGCGGTGAGCTGCTGGTGGTGCTGGGCCCGTCCGGGTGCGGAAAAACCACGCTGCTGAATCTGATCGCCGGGTTTGTCCCTTATCAGCATGGCACTATTCAACTGGAAGGCAAAAAGGTGGAAGGCCCGGGCGCCGAGCGCGGCGTGGTCTTCCAGAACGAAGGGTTGCTTCCCTGGCGCAACGTGCAGGAAAACGTGGCGTTTGGGCTACAGCTTGCGGGCATCAACCGCGAACAGCGGCTGGAAACGGCGCGGGCGATGCTGAAAAAAGTGGGGCTGGAAGGGGCGGAAAAACGCTTTATCTGGCAGCTTTCCGGCGGCCAGCGGCAGCGCGTCGGTATTGCCCGCGCGCTGGCCGCGAATCCGCAGCTGTTGCTGCTGGACGAGCCGTTCGGGGCGCTGGATGCCTTCACCCGCGAGCAGATGCAAACCCTGCTGCTGCGCCTGTGGCACGAGACGGGCAAGCAGGTGCTGTTGATTACCCACGATATCGAAGAGGCGGTGTTTATGGCGACGGAGCTGGTGCTGCTCTCGCCGGGGCCGGGCCGCGTGCTGGAGCGCTTGCCGCTGGATTTCGCCCGCCGCTACGTCGCGGGAGAGCCCGTGCGCAGCATCAAATCCGATCCGCTGTTTATCGAACAGCGTGAATACGTCTTAAGCCGCGTGTTTGAACAACGGGAGGCTTTCTCATGAGCATCGTCTTCAGTGAAAAAACGCGCCGCACGCGTCTGGCGCTGCGCTGGCCTTTCTCGCGCCAAATCACGTTGAGCGTCGGTACGCTGCTGGTACTGCTGGCGGTGTGGTGGGCGGTTGCTGCCCAGCAGTGGGTCAGCCCGCTGTTTCTGCCGCCGCCGGGCCAGGTGCTGGCCAAACTCATTACCATCGCCGGGCCGCAGGGCTTTATGGATGCCACGCTCTGGCAGCATCTTGGAGCCAGTCTGGCGCGTATTCTGGTGGCGCTGCTGGCAGCGGTAATTATCGGGATACCGGTCGGGATCGCGATGGGCTTAAGCCCGACGGTGCGCGGTATTCTCGATCCGCTGATTGAGCTTTACCGCCCGGTGCCGCCGCTGGCCTATCTGCCGCTGATGGTGATCTGGTTTGGCATCGGTGAAACGTCAAAAATCCTGCTGATTTATCTGGCGATTTTCGCCCCGGTTGCCATGTCGGCGCTGGCGGGCGTGAAGAGCGCCCAGCAGGTGCGGATCCGCGCGGCGCAGTCGCTGGGGGCCAGCCGCACGCAGGTGCTGCTGTTCGTGATTTTACCGGGCGCGCTGCCGGAAATTTTAACCGGGCTGCGCATCGGCCTCGGCGTGGGCTGGTCCACGCTGGTGGCGGCAGAGCTGATTGCGGCCACGCGCGGCCTTGGGTTTATGGTGCAGTCGGCGGGAGAGTTCCTGGCGACTGACGTGGTGCTGGCAGGGATCGCGGTGATCGCCGCGATCGCCTTCGGATTAGAACTGGGGCTGCGCGCGTTACAGCGCCGCCTTACGCCCTGGCATGGAGAAATACAATGAGTGAACGTCTGACTATTACCCCGCTGGGGCCGTACATTGGCGCGCAGGTGTCGGGCCTGGATGTGACCCGTCCGCTGAGCGATAACCAGTTCGAGCAGCTGTACCACGCGGTGCTGCGTCATCAGGTTGTTTTCCTGCGCGAACAGGCGATCACCCCGCAGCAGCAACGCGCGCTGGCCCTGCGCTTTGGCGATCTGCATATCCACCCTGTCTATCCGCATGCGGAGGGGGTGGAGGAGATTATCGTTCTGGATACCCACAACGATAACCCGCCGGACAACGACAACTGGCATACCGATGTGACCTTTATCGAGACGCCGCCCGCCGGGGCGATTCTGGCGGCGAAGCTGCTGCCGGAAACCGGGGGGGATACGCTGTGGACCAGCGGGATTGCGGCGTATGAGGCGCTCTCCGCGCCGTTCCGGACGCTGCTGAGCGGGCTGCGGGCGGAGCACGACTTCAAAAAATCGTTCCA
Source organism: Enterobacter cloacae complex sp. S3 (assembly GCF_014930495.1). Lineage (NCBI taxonomy): Bacteria > Pseudomonadati > Pseudomonadota > Gammaproteobacteria > Enterobacterales > Enterobacteriaceae > Enterobacter > Enterobacter cloacae complex sp. S3. Next base: position 67,028 of record NZ_JADBRD010000015.1, read on the forward strand.
GGAGTACAAGTACCGCAAAACGGAAGAGGAGCATCAGCGCTGGCAGGAGGCGGTTGCGAAACATCCTCCGCTGCTGCACCCGGTGGTGCGGACCCATCCGGTCACCGGCAAGCAGGCGCTGTTCGTGAACGAAGGGTTCACGACGCGCATTGTGGATGTGACGGAGAAAGAGAGCGAGGCGCTGTTAAGCTTCCTCTTCGCGCATATCACCAGGCCGGAGTTTCAGGTGCGCTGGCGCTGGCAGGAGAATGACCTGGCGATCTGGGATAACCGCGTGACGCAGCACTACGCCAATGCGGACTATCTTCCGCAGCGCCGGATTATGCAGCGGGCGACGATCCTGGGGGATAAGCCGTTCTACCGTGCGCCTTGATCCCCTCACCCTAACCCTCTCCCCAAAGGGGCGAGGGGACTGCCCGGTGCGGTTTTCACCCTCTCCCTGTTAGGGAGAGGGCTGGGGTGAGGGTATTAAATGCGCCTCAATATACCGCTGATACCGGTTCGCCTTCAGGTAACACAAATCCACCAGCACCAGTCCGTCGACGCAGTCGTTAAACGCCGGGTCGCTGCCAAAATCAATAAACTGCACGCCGCCGGGTTCACACAGCTCGGAATACTGCTTGTAGAGCGGCGGAATCCCGCAGCCCAGATTGCCGAGCAGGGATTTCAGCTTTGTCAGATCGTCCACGTAATCCACGCCGCCAAACTGCGCGAGCACGTCCGGCAGCGATGCGGGATACGGCTGACGTGACGCGGCGAGCGGATGCGTTGCCGGGAACCACAGGCGGTAAAAGGCCACCAGCAGATCCCGCGCGGCAGGCGGTAAGCCGCCGGAAATGGAGACCGGGCCAAACAGGTAGCGGTAGTTCGGATAACGCGCCAGGTAGGCCCCAATGCCGGACCATAAATAGTCCAGGCCACGGCGTCCCCAGTAGCGCGGCTGAATAAAGCTGCGCCCCAGCTCAATACCGTGCTCCAGCACGTCCTGCATTTTGTCGTCGTAGTGGAACAGGCTATAGCTATACAACCCTTCCAGACCGCGACGTTCAACCTGTCTGGCGGTCGGCATAAAGCGATACGCGCCGACGATCTCCAGATCCTCATCATCCCACAGGATCAGGTGCAGATAATCATCATCGTAGCAGTCGGTGTCACGGCGTTTGCCGCTCCCTTCCTCGACCGCGCGAAAGGCAATCTCGCGCAGGCGGCCCAGCTCGCGCAGCAGCGGGGCGTCTTCCTGACCGTTGCGCTGCCAAAGATAGATGGTTTTACCGTCGCTGGTATTGCCCAGACATTCGGCCTGCGCCAGCGCGCGTTTCAGGGTGGCCCGGTCTTCCGGACGGGCAATGGCGCACTGGGTTTTAAAGACGCCAGGCAATCCCTTGCCAAGACGCATCACGTGCTGACGGCACTGTTCGGCCATCTCACGCGACGAAAGGGTGGCGCTGTGCCAGTGATGCCAGGCAATCTGCTGGCCGATTTTAATCGGCAGCTGGCTATGGCGGCGGCGGAACATCTGCTGCATCAGCAGCAGCATGGACAGCGTCGGGGAGACCAGCGTGCTGGCATAGAAGAGCAGGCTGTTATGCGCCTGAATATGCACCGGCAGCAGCGGGGCGCGCAGCTTGCTGGCGAGTTTGATAAAGCCAGAGTGCCATTTTTTATCGCGAATGCCCTTGCGCGTGGGGCGGGAAACTTCTCCGGCCGGGAAGAAGATCAGCACGCCTGCGTTTTGCAGATGCTGTTCCATCTGCACCAGGGACGATTTCGCCGTCCTGCCGCCCATATTGTCCACCGGAATAAACAGCGAGCTGAGGGGCTCAAGGTGGGTCAGCATCCGGTTGGTCACGACTTTAACGTCGCGTCGCACGCGGGAGACGGCGTACATCAGCGCCAGGCCATCCAGCGTACCCGTCGGGTGGTTGGCAATAATGACCAGCGGGCCATGTTCGGGGATTTGTTCAAGATCGCGGGCGGAAACGGTGCAGAGAATATCAAGGTGTTCCAGAACTTGCTCCACCATATCCAGTCCTTTCAGGTGGCGGTGTGCTGCGGCAAATTGCTGAAATTCGTCTTCGTAAAACAGTCTTTTTAACAGACTTTTTTGCCAGGGTGCAGGCCTCGCCTGAGGCCAAAGATCGTCGAGAACGCTATCGAGGCTAAACATGGTTACTCCTCCTGCCGTCTTGCGAAGACAGTAGAAGGAGCAGATGTCGGTTGTATTGCAGTTTGGTGAAGATTAGAGCAGGCCGGGTAAGGTGAAGCCGCTACCCGGCGCTAGAGCGGATTAACGCAGGATTTTCTTCTCGGCCAGATCCAGTGCGAAGTAGCTGAAGATCAGATCCGCGCCTGCGCGTTTGATGGCGCCGAGGCTTTCGAGGATCACTTTCTCTTCATCAATCGCACCGGCCAGCGCGGCGAATTTGATCATCGCGTACTCGCCGCTGACCTGGTAAGCGCCCAATGGCAGCTCGGTGCGCTCGCGGATGTCGCGCAGGATATCGAGATACGCGCCCGCTGGTTTCACCATCAGGCAGTCTGCGCCCTGGGCTTCGTCGAGCAGGGATTCGCGAATCGCTTCCCGACGGTTCAGCGGGTTCATCTGATAGGTTTTACGATCGCCCTTCAGCGCCGTACCGGCCGCTTCGCGGAACGGGCCGTAGAATGAGGAGGCAAATTTGGTGGAGTAAGACATGATTGCGGTGTCGGTAAAGCCCGCCGCGTCCAGCGCCTGACGGATCGCCTGAACCTGTCCGTCCATTGCGGCAGAGGGCGCGATGAAGTCCGCACCGGCAGCGGCAGCCACGACCGCCTGTTTGCCGAGGTTCAGCAGGGTGGCATCGTTATCGACACCGTGATCGCACAGCACGCCGCAGTGGCCGTGAGAGGTATATTCGCAGAAGCAGGTGTCTGACATAACCACCATTTCCGGCACGGTCTCTTTGCAGATGCGCGACATGCGGGCAACGAGGCCATCTTCTTTCCACGCGTCGCTGCCGGTGGCATCGGTATGGTGAGAGATGCCGAAGGTCATCACCGAGCGGATCCCCGCGTTGGCGATGCGTTCAATCTCACGCGCCAGATATTTCTCCGGAATGCGCATTACGCCCGGCATGGCTTCGATGGCTTTGTAGTCATCGATCTCTTCTTCGACAAAAACCGGCAACACCAGATCGTTTAAGGTCAGGGTTGTCTCTTCAAACATAGCGCGCAGTGCAGGTGACTTGCGCAGGCGGCGGGGACGTGCAATTAAATCGGTCATGGTATGCCTGATGTTTGTGGAACAAAGAAGGCTAGTGTACCTCAAAGTGAAGACAGGTGTTTTGGTAAAAGTGGGCATTTTATTTTTGTAAAATGTGATGGGGCTGGCTTTCTGGCATCAATATATAATGCAGGGCAGTATAACGCCGAAATGGAGATGAGTTATTCATATTGTTTTTATATTAAATAGAAAACATCATTGAAAATGATTCATTATATATTTTTATATGTGTCTTATTGTTGTGTCTGTATTTTAATGCTTTGTTTTTATAATATTTATCTGTAGTGACAGATGCTTTCTCGGTTTTGATGTGTTATTAGTCTGGATACGGACTTAATGGAAACATTCATTGAACCTTTTCGAAATGAAAATGCATAATTCCCTCCGCAATTAAACATTGCAAAATCATTGATGGACAAACTTGCTTACGTCCCTGAGGAGGGATGACCCAATGCAAACATGGAAAAAGAAACTCGTTGTATCTCAACTTGCATTAGCCTGCACCCTGGCTATCGCTTCTCAGGCCAATGCGAAGGATATTTCCGGTACGACATATAATACATTCGGATACGATAATACCGCTTCCACTCCCTGGTATTATGGCTATGCCGACTGGGATTACTCAGACGCGACCCACGACGGCGATATTTATCCGGTGATTAATAAAAGCACCGTGAATGGTGTTATTTCAACATATTATCTGGATGATGGCATCAATGGGCGGGCGAATGCGTTAAGCATTTCCAACAGCACCATTAATGGCATGATTACCTCTAAGTGTATGACCTCCTCGTGTGCTGAAGGCCTGGATACCGATGGCACCAACCATTCTCAATACGATCGTTTTAGCCTGACCGTAGATAATTCCACCATTAACGATACCTATGAGCATTATGCGTATGACGTCGTGAATGGGGAAAATACGGAAAGACACTATCTGGACACGTATAATCTGGGTAATGCGATTACCCTGGATGTAGAGTCCGATATTGTTATCCAGAATAATTCCCACATTGCCGGTATTACCCTGACGCAGGGTTATCAGGAGTCGGATAACACTCCTTACGACGGTGTTGAAGGCGTAGCCAACAGCAGCAAAGTATTTACCGACACGCTGGTGGTGAAAGACTCCGTTCTGACCTCAGGCGCGTACAGCGATCTGGGAACCAGCGGGTTCTACGGTCAAACCGCGAAGCCGAGCGACTACGGTGAAACGAATGCCACGGCAGCGGATGATGCGGCGCTGATCGTTGCCGCTAGCTCGTCTGATAACGCGATGCAGACCACTGCCACGTTCGATCATTCCACCGTTACTGGCGATATTCTGTTCTCCAGCACCTTCGACAACAACTTCTATCCGAACGGCGATCCGGCAACGGATACGACTGCAGACGGTGTCTATAACCCAACCACCAACGGCTGGGATGGCACCGATAAGCTGGATGTCACCCTGACCAACGGCAGCAAATGGGTCGGTGCAGCACAGTCCAGCGTCGAGGCTATTGGCCCAGCGCAGATGTATGGCCTGGGCTACAGCAACGTAGACTGGAGTAGCTTATCCCCTAACAGCATTTGGCCGGATTCCATTTATGACAGCAACGGACACGTTGCGGGTGAAGCGGTGTATCAGAGCGGGCTGTTTAACATCGCGCTGGATAATGGCTCTGAGTGGGATACCCGCAAGCTTTCTAATATCGACACGCTGACGGTAAACAACCAGTCTCAGGTTAACGTTGAAGACTCTGGTCTGCTGGCGGACTCCATCACCCTGACCAATGCTTCATCAATGAATATTGGAGACAGCGGTGCTGTGGCGACCGACCATCTGTATCTGGACAGCTATAGCCGTGCGGCACTGACGGAAGAAACGGCCGAACTGTATGCCAACACCATCACCGTGGATAACGGTGCTGAGCTGGCGCTGGGGCTGGGTCAGGTTGATACGCACAATATGGAACTGACCGATGGCGGGGTGCTGAACGTTGCCAGCCGTGATTACGTCCTGAACAGCGATCTGAACAACGCACGCTATATCACTAACGATAAGTACAATGCCGATTACGACTACGGTGTTGTGGCGATTAACTCTGATGGCCATCTGTCAGTAAACGGTGACGTTGCAGGTAACTACCAGGTGCGCATCGACGATGCGACCGGTGCCGGTTCCGTTGCCGATTACAAAAACAAAGAGATTATTCGCGTCTATGACAATAACGCGGATACCACAGCCAGCTTTACTGCCGCAAACAAAGCCGATTTAGGTGCTTACACCTACCAGGCACAGCAGCAGGGTGACGCCGTTGTACTCCAGCAGAAAGAGCTGACCGACTCTGCCAACATGGCGCTGAGCATCCCATCTGCCAATACCAATATCTGGAATCTGCAGCAGGATACCGTCGGCACGCGTCTGACCAACAGCCGTCACGGCCTGACGGATAACGGCGGGGCGTGGGTGAGCTACTTCGGTGGCAACTTCGACGGTGACAATAGCGTTATCAGCTACGATCAGGACGTGAGTGGTATTATGGTGGGTCTGGACACCCAGATTGACGGTAATAACGCGAAGTGGATCGTCGGTGGTGCGGCAGGTTTCGCGAAGGGTGATATCAGCGATCGTACCGGTCAGGTCGATCAGGATAGCCAGACAGCGATGATCTATGCGTCAGCGAAGTTCATGAACGATCTGTTCCTCGACAGCTCCCTGAGCTACACGCGCTTCAACAGCGATCTCTCTGCCAACATGAGCAACGGTAAGTATGTTGACGGCAATACCACGAATGATGCTGTTGGTTTTGGGCTGAAGCTGGGCTATGACTGGAAACCAAACCTCTCTGGCTACGTTACGCCATATGCAGCCGTCTCTGGCCTGTTCCAGTCTGGTGATGATTATTGTCTGAGCAATGACATGCGCGTAGATGGACAATCATACGATAGCCTGCGTTATGAACTCGGCGTTGATACGGGTTACACCTTCAACTACGGCGGCGAACAGGCTCTGACGCCTTACTTCAAACTGGCCTACGTCTATGACGATGCCGATAACAATGCCGATATTAACGGTGACAGCATTGATAACGGCGTGAAAGGCTCCGCTGTGCGGGTAGGGCTGGGCACCCAGTTTAGCTTCACGAAGAACTTCAGTGCGTACACCGATGCCACTTATCTGGGCGGCGGCGACGTTGATCAGAACTGGGGCGCAAATCTGGGCGTGAAATATACCTGGTAATGAATAAAACGGGGGAGTGGTTATCTCCCCCGCTTTTTATAGAAGCAATAAAAATAATATTGGACCGACAAATACGGATGACTTGAGGTCTGCATGAACGTTAATGCGAAACCGCTTTCTGAATTACGCCGGCTCGAACAGTATTTAACAGCGGCCAGTACCCCTTTTACATGTGCGCCCCAGCAATTAATTACGTCAGGCGAATGGAATGAGCCTTGTACGATCGTATTACAAACCGGCGTTATTGAGGTTTATCGAACTTCTGATGAATTGCTGGTGGGGATTGCGACTGCCCCTTTTATATTCGGGCTGTCTACGGTGGTGATTAATCACTCTCACGAATACAGGGTTATTGCTAAAACGGCCTGTACCGGTTTTTATTTGCCCACGGAAACCACCCGTCAACTCATCCAGCAGTATTCACTCTGGAAAGAGGCCTTCTGCTGGTTATCCTGGATAACTTACATTCTCGAGAAACGCGATAAGCAGCTGGTGGGAAATAATTCCTATCACCAGATCCGCTCGATGCTGCTGAATATGGCGGAATGGGATGAAACGCTGCGTTCAAAAATCGGTGTGATGAATCATATTCAACAGAGCACACGAATTTCACGTTCCGTTGTTGCCGAGGTGCTTGCCGCCCTGAGGCAGGGAAATTATATCAACATGAGCCGGGGCAAGCTGGTCAGCATCAACCGCTTGCCCACGGAATATTAAAATTAGTTAGACGCGGTGAGAACCTGGGCTTTATTGGCGCTCAGTTCAGCCACTAAGTTATCAATCCCGTCACTCATATTGACGAAACGCGTATGCGGGGAGCGGGTGACCACCACAAATGCGCCCACGTTTGACTGCGGGATCATGGCCATATAGGTGATGAATCCGCCGCCGCCGCCGGTTTTCTGAATAATACCCGGACGGCCATTTTTCGGTGCCATATAGACCCAGCCCATACCGAGCGCGTCGGCTTTACCCGGCACGTCCATCCCGATGACGCGTTGCAGCTGAGTGCGCTGATAAATCAGGGTCTGCATGCGATCGGCCTGGCTGCTGCGTGCGTAGAAATCTGAGGAAAGGAACTGTTGCATCCAGCGCATCATGTCGCCAGGCGTGGAATAGACCCCGCCGCTGCCCACGGCCGCCAGCGTATTATTACAGGGGCTAGCGCCTTTCTCCGCCACCATCAGGCGACGGCACTGATCCGGAGATGGGGTAAAGGTGGTGTCTTTCATACCCAGCGGACGGGTTATCTGCTCTTCAAACAGCTGCGTGTAGGGTTTGCCAGCCGCCGTTGAAAGGGCGTCCGCCAGCAGGTCAAAGGCCAGGTTTGAATAAGAGGCCTGCGAACCCGGCGCCGCCTTCAGCGTGGCGGTACTCAGGTAGCTCCAGCGCTGGTCGCGCGTTGGCCAGACAAATACGTCACGGTGCGCCGCCCCGCCTGGCTGCTCACGCGGCAGGGCGCTGGTGTGGGTGGCAAGGTTCACAAGCCGAATCGGCGTACCCTGATAGGTTGGAACCCGGGCGCCTGGAGGTGCGTATTTGCTGAGCGGGTCGTCGAGTTTTACCACGCCCTGATCGAGCAATTTCACCAGCATTTCGCTGGTCATCAGCTTGGTTAAGGACGCGATGCGGATAACGGAATCCAGCTGCGGGTGAACGTTATTTCCTGGGCGCGTCTCGCCAAAGCTGCGGAATACACGCTGGTTGCCGTCGATGACGACCATCGCCATCCCGGTCGCGCCGCTGCCGTAATAGATAAGGTTCGCGTAGCGATCGGCAATATCTGAAGCTAAAACGGGCGCCGTCAGCGGTTGGGCTGCCTGGGCGGTAGAAAAGCTCACCGCACACAGCGCGGCAAAAGAGAGCAGACAACGTTTCAACGAAAAGCATCCATGAAGTGAATGAAGAAAGTAATGGGTATTTATACTACTAATCGGTACCGCGCAATGCTCCGAATTGCATAACGATAGCGAGAAAAACGTAACCATGGGTAAATATGAACAATTTACTTACGAGCCATCTCCCATTTTGTGACATCGGGCTTATGATAGGCACCAGTGTCACTCAATCTTACGGAGAACGGTATGTCTGAGAAGCGTGTGGTTATGGTTGTCGATATGCAGAACGGGGTATTTGAAACCCCTCGTCATCAGCGCGAAAAATGTGTCTCTCTGATCAACCAGCTTACGCAGGCAGCCGACAAGGTCATTTTTATTCAGCATACCGAGGCAGGGGGCCTGGAAGAGGGAAGTGAAGGGTTTGCGCTACTGCCTGAACTCCATCAGCCAGCTGACGCGCTATATGTGACCAAAACCGCCTGTGATGCCTTCTATAACACCGTGCTTGAGGCGCTGCTGCGTGAGCAGGGCATTCGCGAGTTTGTCATCTGCGGCTGCGCCACCGATTACTGCGTCGATGCGACGATCAAGAACGGCGTCAGCCGGGGTTATCACATCACCGTGGCGGAAGATGCCCATACTACCGCCAATCGCCCGGCGGCAGATGCGCGGATCCTGATTAACCACCACAACGACGTCTGGCGTAACTTCATCGCGCCGGCGAATCCTCTCGCGGTGAAACGCACCGAAACAATTCTCGAAAACTGGAAAGCGAACTAATAATCAACCCTCGGGTCTGACCTTTTTGCCTGAGTCGGGAGGCTGGCTCGGGCAGGTTTTTCGTGTGGTAACGTGTTGTGCACAGCAACAGCCATAACAACAAGAAGGAAGCATTATGTTTAAGTCTTTTTTCCCAAAGCCGGGGCCTTTTTTCCTGTCGGCATTTATTTGGGCACTCATCGCTGTCATTTTCTGGCAGGCGGGCGGCGGCGCATGGCTGACGCGCATCACGGGAGCAACGGGCGAGGTGCCGATTAGCGCGGCGCGCTTCTGGTCGCTCAGCTATCTGCTGTTTTACGCCTACTACACGGTGTGCGTAGGGCTGTTTGCCCTGTTCTGGTTTATGTATTCTCCGCACCGCTGGCAGTACTGGTCTATCCTCGGCACATCGCTAATTATCTTTGTCACCTGGTTCCTCGTGGAGGTGGGCGTGGCGGTTAACGCCTGGTATGCGCCGTTCTACGATCTGATCCAGACCGCGCTGAGCTCGCCGCATAAGGTGACCATCAACCAGTTCTATCATGAAGTCGGCGTCTTCCTCGGTATCGCCCTTATTGCGGTGATTATCGGCGTGATGAACAACTTCTTCGTCAGCCACTACGTTTTCCGCTGGCGTACCGCGATGAACGAACATTATATGGCGCACTGGCAGCACCTGCGCCATATCGAAGGTGCCGCACAGCGTGTGCAGGAAGACACCATGCGTTTTGCCTCCACCCTTGAAGACATGGGCGTCAGCTTTATCAACGCCATCATGACGCTAATCGCCTTCCTGCCGGTGCTGGTGACGCTCTCGGCGCACGTGCCGGATCTGCCGATTGTCGGCCATATTCCTTATGGTCTGGTGATTGCCGCGATCGTCTGGTCGCTGATGGGCACGGGCCTGCTGGCGGTGGTGGGGATCAAACTGCCGGGCCTGGAGTTTAAAAATCAACGCGTGGAAGCCGCTTACCGTAAAGAACTGGTTTACGGCGAAGATGACGCCAACCGCGCCTCGCCGCCAACCGTCCGCGAGCTGTTTGGCGCCGTGCGTCGTAACTACTTCCGACTCTACTTCCACTATATGTATTTCAACATTGCCCGTATTTTGTATCTGCAGGTGGATAACGTTTTCGGTTTGTTCCTGCTGTTCCCGTCGATTGTTGCGGGTACGATTACGCTCGGTCTGATGACGCAGATCACCAACGTTTTCGGTCAGGTTCGCGGGTCGTTCCAGTACCTGATCAGCTCCTGGACCACCCTGGTAGAACTGATGTCCATCTACAAACGTCTGCGCAGTTTTGAACGTGAGCTGGACGATCGTGACCTGCAGGAAGTCACTAACACATTTAGCTAATACAGGAAGTTGCTATGTCTTTTGTCGTACCGCGCGCGTTACCGTTGTCCTTGCTGGCCGCTCTTGTGCTGGCAGGCTGTGCCGAAAAAGGGGCCGCTCCGCTCAAAAAGGGGGAGAAGCCCGTCGATGTGGCGAGCGTTGTGCGGCAGAAAATGCCCGCCAGCGTGAAGGATCGCAACGCGTGGGCAGATGCGCTGGCAAAAACCTTTGAAAGCCAAAAGATCGCGCCGACCGAGGAGAATATCTGCTCGGTGCTGGCGGTGGCGCAGCAGGAGTCGATGTACCAGTCAGACCCGGTGGTGCCGGGTCTGAACAAAATTGCCTGGAAAGAGATCGACCGCCGCGCGGAATCCATGCATATCCCGGTTTTCCTCGTGCATACCGCGCTTAAAATCACCTCGCCGAACGGCAAAAGCTACAGCGAACGGCTGGACGCGGTGAAAACCGAAAAACAGCTCAGCGCCATCTTTGATGATTTCATCAGTATGGTCCCGATGGGGCAGAAGCTGTTTGGCTCACTGAACCCGGTACATACCGGTGGCCCGATGCAGGTGAGCATTGCGTTCGCGGAGAAGCATACCGACGGCTACCCGTGGAAAATCGACGGTACGGTACGCCAGGAGGTCTTCTCCCTGCGCGGTGGGCTATGGTTCGGCACGTATCATCTGCTGAACTATCCGGCGAACTACAATGAGCCGCTGTACCGCTTTGGCGACTTTAACGCGGGCTGGTATGCCAGCCGTAATGCGGCATTCCAGAGTGCGGTCAGCCGCGCAAGCGGCGTTAAGCTGGCGCTGGACGGCGATCTCATCGCTTACGGCAGCAGCGAGGCGGGAAGCACCGAGCTGGCAGTACGGAAATTATCCACCACGCTTGGCTTCAGCAACAGCGACATTCGCCGTCAGCTTGAGAAAGGCGACAGCCTGGCCTTTGAGAAAACGGATCTGTACAACAAGGTGTTTGCGCTTGCAGAGAAGAAGAGTGGGAAAGCGTTACCGAGGGCGATCCTGCCGGGGATCCAGCTGGAAAGCCCGAAGATCACGCGTAACCTGACCACCGCATGGTTCGCAAAACGCGTGGACGATCGTCGGGCGCGCTGTATGGGGCTTTAACGGCGACGGCGAAAGCGCAACACTAACGCCACAACGCCCAGAATCATACATCCCGCGAGGAAGGGGATCAGGCCGAACAGGGTGCTGACGCCAAAGCCAATCTCAACTCGCGGGCGTCCGTTATCCTGCACCTGCATCAGGTGTTCATAAACGCCCGGCGCATGGACCAGCATATTGAGCAGCTGTGAGCCGGCCCAGAAGCAGAACAGGACAAACAGGGCATAAGCGATATTACCCGCCGTGGAGGTTTTTGGTTTGCCGCCAAAAATCGGTTTCGACAATGTAAAGTCAGCCATGTTGACCTCCCGTGGTATCACTCTGTTTTAATACGCGTCTTACGGGGTGAGTTTGACAGGTCATCGCATTTGTCAATATCAGAATCGTGGTAATTTGCGCGCCGGAATCCTCCTGGATTGCCGATTTCTGCAGCACATCACAATTTCATCACTTAAGTGAAATTGCGTCGCGTTTCAGAATTTCCGTATCTGCCACAGACCTGGCCGTAAAACTGTGAGAGGATGTCTTTTTTTCCTGCCGGAGTTGTTATGAAGCTCACGTCCAAACTACGCCGTGACTGGCACTACTACGCCTTTGCTATCGGGCTGATCTTTATTCTTAACGGTGTCGTGGGCCTGTTGGGGTTTGAAGCAAAAGGATGGCAAACCTATGCCGTCGGGCTGGTGACCTGGGTGATAAGTTTCTGGCTGGCGGGGTTGATTATCCGCCGTCGTCCTGAAGAGACGACAGCGGATGAGGCGAAGCGCGCCGATTAACCGTTTACGGAACTTTTAAGCGCGCTGTCGGCGGCGTGACGCTCCAGCGCCAGTTCGATCAGGCGGGTGATCAGTTCCGGGTAGCTCAGGCCGCTGGCCTGCCACAGTTTCGGATACATGCTGATGTTTGTGAACCCCGGCAGCGTGTTGATTTCATTGATCACCACTTCGTTTTCCGGCGTCAGGAACACATCCACGCGCGCCATGCCGCAGCAGCCGAGCGTCTGATAAGCGCGAATGGCTATCGCCCGGATCTTATCGTTAATCGCCGGATCGATATCTGCGGGAACGACAACCTGCGCGCCTTTGTCATCAATGTATTTGGTGTCGTACGAGTAGAAGTCGCTGTTTAAGACCACTTCGCCGCAGGTGCTCGCCTGTGGAAAATCATTGCCCAGCACGGCGCACTCAATCTCACGGCCTTTGATGCCCTGCTCAACCACCACTTTATGGTCGAACTCAAACGCCAGACGGACAGCCTGCGTGAACTCTGCTTCGCTGGTGACTTTGCTGACGCCCACGGAGGAGCCCTGGTTTGCCGGCTTCACAAACAGCGGCAGACCCAGCTCTCCGCTAATTTGCGCGAAGCTGTGCTTGTCGCGGTTGGCGCGGGTGAGGGTCACGAATGGCGCAATATTCAGCCCGGCATCGCGCAGCAGGCGTTTGGTGACGTCTTTGTCCATGCACGCGGCAGAGCCGAGGACGTCCGAGCCGACGAACGGCAGGTTGGCCATGCGCAGCATTCCCTGCAGGGAACCATCTTCGCCCAGGGTGCCGTGAACGATAGGGAAGACAACGTCGATCTGGGCGAGAGCCTGTGCGTTGCCGGCGTCGATGAGCTGCCCCTTCGCGACGCCGGGTACGGTGGCGACGCTCACTTCCGAAGGATTAAGGGCGATATGCGCCGGATCGTGAGCATTCAGCAGATACTGGCTGGCATCGTTAACGTGCCACTGCCCCTGTTTATCAATGCCCAGCAGCACCACGTCGAAACGGCTTTTATCGATCGCATCAACGATATTTTTGGCCGATTGCAATGACACTTCGTGCTCCGCTGATTTTCCCCCAAAGACAATACCTACGCGCTGCTTAGCCATCTCACTCTCTTCCAGTCTGACGAAAAGCCAATAACATACCACGATGCCCGGCGGGTTTCGCGGCCTTCTGCCATAATGTTTTTGGGGAATGTTGAGGGGGGAGAGTGAAAGGAAAAACGCTGCTGACCATTTTCATCATTGTGGCCGTTGCAACGGTGGGTTACCGCTGGTTGCCGCCTTACTACAACCCTTTTATGCCGCTGACGCTTGACGACCCGCCGGGCCGAATCGCCCAGTATAAGCTCCGGCGCTTAACTCCCGAGGCGTGCGCGAGCCTGCTTTCGCAGGCTAACCAAAGAGATCTCATCCGCACCCAGCCGGTGGCCGACAGCGGCGGCGCGTGTCCGCTTAACAACGTCGTGCGCGTGCGTGACTTCGGCCCGGTCAGCCTGAACAGCAGTTTCCTTGCCAGCTGTCCGCTGGCGCTCAGCTCTGCGCTGTTTATCAGCCAGCAGGCCCGGCCGCTGGCAAAACGCTATACGGGCAGCGACCTGGCGCGTATCGATCATCTCGGCAGCTTTGCCTGCCGCAACATTTACCACCGCCCTGACGCGCGACGCAGTGAGCATGCCACGGCGGAGGCGCTGGATATCGTCGCCTTTCGGCTGGCGAACGGGGAACGCGTCACGGTACTGAACGGCTGGAAGGCGGCAACAACGCAGCCATGGCTGAAGGCCATGCTGGCGGCAAGCTGCGGCTACTACGGAAACGGCCTGGGGCCGGAGTATAACGCGGCGCATGCCAACCATTTTCATCTGGGAATGCGCGGTTTCGGACTCTGCCTGTGAAGCATAATATTCCGCCAGAAAATGGATGAATTGTGACTTATTTCACAAATATGATGACTGGGAAGATAAAACACCAAAGTCAGTCAGGCCGCATCTCTGGTGCGACGTCAAAACGCGTAACTTGCTAATCTGTCGGCGAATTCGCCTAAAAATGAAGACTATTTCTTTATGGAATCCTGGAAAGTTAATCTCATCTCGGTCTGGTTCGGCTGCTTCTTTACCGGGCTGGCCATTAGCCAGATCCTGCCGTTCCTGCCGCTGTACGTCTCGCAGCTGGGGGTGACCTCGCATGAAGCGCTCTCCATGTGGTCCGGCCTGACGTTCAGCGTCACGTTTCTGGTCTCCGCCATTGTGTCACCGATGTGGGGCAGCCTGGCGGATCGTAAAGGCCGAAAACTGATGCTGCTGCGCGCCTCGCTCGGGATGGCGATTGCCATTCTGCTCCAGGCCTTCGCCACCAACGTCTGGCAGCTGTTTTTCCTGCGTGCGGTGATGGGGCTGACGTCCGGGTACATTCCGAATGCCATGGCGCTGGTCGCCTCTCAGGTGCCGCGCGAGCGTAGCGGCTGGGCGCTGAGTACGCTCTCCACGGCACAGATCAGCGGCGTCATCGGCGGTCCGCTGCTGGGCGGTTTTCTGGCGGACCACGTCGGGCTGCGCGCGGTATTTATCATCACCGCGATCCTGCTGGTGGTCAGTTTTCTGGTCACGCTCTTTCTTATCAAAGAGGGGGGCCGCCCGGTTATCAGTAAATCTGAACGCCTGAGCGGCAAGGCCGTCTTCGCCTCGCTGCCCTATCCGGGACTGATGATCAGCCTGTTTGTGACCACTATGGTTATCCAGCTCTGTAACGGTTCTGTCGGTCCGATTCTGGCGTTGTTTATCAAGTCGATGGAGCCGGATAGCACAAATATCGCTTTTCTGAGCGGCATGATTGCCGCCGTGCCGGGCGTATCCGCTCTGATTTCCGCGCCGCGTCTGGGAAAACTGGGTGACAGGATCGGCACGGCGCGTATCCTGATGGCGACGCTGATCTTTGCGGTCGTGCTCTTCTTCGCGATGTCGTTTGTCACCTCTCCGCTTCAGCTTGGCGTATTGCGATTCCTGCTCGGGTTTGCTGATGGTGCAATGTTGCCTGCGGTACAGACCCTGCTGGTTAAATATTCCAGCGACCAGGTGACGGGGCGTATTTTTGGATATAACCAGTCATTTATGTATCTGGGGAATGTTGCCGGTCCGCTTATTGGCGCATCTGTTTCCGCGATGGCCGGTTTTCGTTGGGTATTTGCGGCCACGGCGATTGTCGTTTTAATCAATATTATCCAGCTGGCTATTGCGCTGCGTCGCTGCAGACAAATGGCGGAAGCGAAATCGGCGAGATAATCGTTTCGTTGATGTATTATATATTCTTATGGTAGCCGCATTTTTATATAACAAAATGCGGCGCTTCTTTATAGAAAAACGTTTCGCTCACCGCGGCGGTCCTTTATTTTCATTCCTGCATCACTTTTGCATACCATAATAAATTTCTTCTCTTTGCATTATGGATTCAGAATGCTAACTTCAGACAAAACTGAAAAAGGAACTGGCACGATGAAAAATCTCATTGCTGAATTGCTGGTCAAGCTGGCACAAAAGGAAGAGGAGTCAAAAGAGCTGGTAGCCCAGGTCGAAGCGCTGGAAATTGTGGTCACCGCGCTGCTGCGACAAATGGCGAAAACCGATCAACAGGCGTTGATTGAGAGCGTGGAAGGCGCGCTGGACAGCGTCAGGCCTGAATCGCAGGTTCCGGTTGAGGATGCCGAGATGCTCCACCAGTACGTAAAGAAGCTGTTAAGGCATCCGCGCAGCTAAACCGTCACAGGACGTAACGACGTGTCATAGAATTGTCATGCAGGATGCCTATAGTCGCTCTGTTTTTATTTTTATGTATTTGTACATGGAGAAAATAAATTGAAACAGAGCGCACTTTTCATCGCATTACTTCCCCTGTTAATTACCCCTGCCATTTATGCCGATACTGCCCAAACCAGCGTGCTGGATAATCGCGCGGCAAAAGGGGATATCACCCAGCCTGGCGGCGCACGCCGTTTATCAGAAGATCAAACTGCCGCTATTCGCGCTTCGCTGAATGATAAGGCGGAGAAAAATATTATTCTGCTTATTGGCGATGGAATGGGGGATTCCGAAATCACGGCGGCGCGAAATTATGCCGAGGGTGCGGGCGGCTTTTTTAAAGGCATCGACGCATTACCGCTGACCGGACAATATACCCATTACGCGCTGGATAAAAAAACCGGTAAACCGGATTACGTCACGGACTCCGCGGCCTCTGCTACGGCGTGGTCCACCGGCGTGAAAACCTATAATGGCGCACTGGGTGTGGATATTCACGAAAAAGATCATCAAACCCTTCTTGAGATGGCAAAAGCGGCGGGCCTGGCGACCGGCAACGTCTCCACCGCTGAACTTCAGGATGCAACGCCCGCGGCGCTGGTGGCGCACGTGACCTCGCGTAAATGCTACGGTCCGTCAGTGACCAGCGAAAAATGCCCGACGAACGCGCTGGAAAAAGGCGGCAAAGGCTCGATTACGGAACAGCTGCTGAACGCGCGTCCTGACGTGACCCTCGGCGGCGGCGCGAAAACCTTCGCAGAAACCGCGACGGCGGGCGAGTGGCAGGGCAAAACGCTGCGCGAGCAGGCGCAGGCCCGCGGCTATCAGCTGGTGAGTGATGCAAATTCGCTGGCAGCCATCACCGAGGCGAACCAGGACAAGCCGCTGCTGGGGCTATTCTCTGACGGCAACATGCCCGTGCGCTGGGAAGGACCAAAAGCCTCTTATCACGGCAATATCGATAAACCTGCCGTGACCTGTACGCCTAACCCGAAACGCACGGACAGCGTACCGACGCTGGCGGCGATGACCGATAAAGCCATCTCTCTGCTGAGCAAGAGCGAAAAAGGGTTCTTCCTGCAGGTTGAGGGCGCGTCGATCGATAAGCAGGATCATGCGGCGAATCCGTGCGGCCAGATTGGCGAAACCGTCGATCTGGACGAAGCGGTGCAGAAGGCGCTTGAGTTCGCGAAAAAAGACGGCAACACCCTGGTGATCGTCACCGCGGACCATGCGCACGCCAGCCAGATCATCCCGGCAGATACCAAAGCCCCAGGCCTGACGCAGGCGCTGAATACCAAAGATGGCGCCGTTATGGTGTTGAGCTACGGCAACTCTGAGGAAGAGTCCATGGAGCACACCGGCACCCAGCTGCGCATTGCGGCCTACGGCCCGCACGCGGCAAACGTGGTAGGCCTGACCGATCAAACGGATCTGTTCTACACCATGAAGGCGGCGCTGGGTTTTAAATGATAAAATCCCGGCGGAAATCACATCTGTCGGCTGGTTTTTTTCCTGTCACGAACCAGACTTACAGGGAATGTTCACAAAAGGATGGTGCAATGAAAACAACATTACTGGTTACTCTGCTCTCCGGCCTGTTCCTGGTCGCATCGGCGAACGCGGAAGAGAAGACGCTAACGCCGCAACAACAGCGTATGACCACCTGTAATCAACAGGCGACGTCGCAGAGTCTGAAGGGAGATGCCCGCAAGACCTACATGAGCGACTGCCTTAAAAATGGCGCCGCGAAACCGGCTGAAAAAAGCCTGACGCCGCAGCAGCAAAAAATGCGCGAGTGTAATGCGAAAGCGACCGAGCAGTCCCTGAAGGGGGACGACCGCAGCAAGTTCATGAGCGCGTGCCTGAAGAAAAAAGTGTAGTTCAAACGGGTGAGCGGCTTCGGCGGCTCACCCGAAATTTCATACTTTCCCCGCAGACCCCCTCTCTATAATTTGGGAAAATGTTTCAGAATATTCCCAAAAATGATGAATGATGAAACGTATTACAACAAAAAGCGCATTCGGGAAGAGTGGAATTTAACCCTTTCTCAGGATGACCCTCACCGCGCCGGCATTCAATTTGCCCGGCGAGTTCGGCTGGCGCGCGCCGTCGGGCTGGCGGCGATGTTTTTCCCCGTTGCGGGGATGCTGGTCACCCATTTTTTACCCGGTGGCTGGTGGCTTTTACTGGTGGGGTGGGCGTTCGTCTGGCCCCATTTTGCCTGGCAGCTGTCCTGCCGTGCCGCTTCACCTCATCAGCAGGAAATTTTCAATCTTAAAATCGATGCCATTATCGCCGGGCTCTGGATAGGCGTGATGGGGATGAATGCATTACCCACCGCAGCGCTGGTGATGATGGTGGGGATGAATATGATGGGTTCCGGCGGCTGTCGTCTGTTTATCCCGGGGATCGCGTTGACGCTGCTCTCCGCGCTGGTGACCCTGCCACTCGTCGGGAAAGTGGCCGTCTTCAACCCCGACCTCGTGGAGTGGGGCTTAACGTTACCCGTGCTCGTGCTGTATCCCATGCTGTTTGCCTGGCTCAGCCACCGAACCGCCGTCAGGCTTGCGGAACATAAGCAGCGGCTGGAAATGATGAGCACCCGCGACGGGATGACCGGGGTCTTTAACCGTCGGCACTGGGAAATGCTGCTGCGAAATGAATTTGAGCATTGTCGGCGCGACCACAGCACCGCCACGATATTGCTGATTGATATCGACCACTTTAAAAACATCAACGACACCTGGGGGCACGACGTGGGCGACGAGGCGATCATCGCTATTACGCGTCAGCTCCAGCGGTCGGTACGGTCAGGCGATGCGATCGGTCGGTTTGGCGGGGATGAGTTTGCGGTGATTATGTCGCAGACCGCGGCGGAAAGCGCCATCGCCGTGATGTCGCGACTGCATGAGCGGCTGGAAAAACTGACGTTACCGTGCGCGCCAAAAGAAGCGCTGCGCATCAGCGTAGGCGTTGCCCCCTGGGGGCCGCAGTTTGGACATTATCGGGAGTGGCTAAAGGCGGCGGACGTGGCGCTGTACAGGGCGAAAAATGCCGGGCGCGGCCGCACCGAAGTGGCCGCCTGACGCCCGGTCAGAAATCAGGATTTACTCAGCTTCTCTGATTTTTCCATGCATTTTGCCATCGCTTCAATGACGGCCGAGCGGAATCCGCGCTCTTCCAGCACCCGCACCGCTTCGATGGTGGTACCGCCCGGGGAGCAGACCATATCTTTCAGTTCACCCGGGTGTTTGCCGGTTTCCAGCACCATTTTGGCGGAGCCCATGACGGCCTGCGCGGCGAACTTATACGCCTGCGCGCGCGGCATTCCGCCAAGCACGGCGGCGTCGGCCATCGCTTCTAAAAACATGAACACATAGGCAGGGGCTGAGCCACTCACGCCGACCACCGGATGGATCATCGATTCGGCAATCACTTCTGCCTCACCGAAGCAGCGGAAAATATTCAGCACGTCGGCCACTTCTTCTGTGGTCACCAGCGCGTTAGGCGTGACGGAGGTCATTCCGGCATTGACCAGCGAGGGGGTGTTGGGCATGGCGCGGACGATTTTACGATCGTGACCCAGCGCGCGCGCCAGCTGATCGAGCGTGACGCCCGCGGCAATCGACACGACCAGCGTCTCTTTATTCAGGCTGGAGGTGATATCGCTCAGCACTTTGATCATGATGTTCGGCTTGACGGCGCCAAAGACGATATCGGCGACCTGGGCGACTTCCTGCGCGCTTTCGGCGGCGTTGATCCCATATTGATCGCGCAACTCGGCGACTTTGTCCGGTGACGGGGTATAGACCCAAATCTGACCCGGCAGCACCTGCCCGCTGGCGATCAGACCGCCCAGGATGGCTTTGCCCATGTTACCGCAGCCGATAAACCCGATTTTCTTGTCCATCACGATTCTCCGTCATTATGCGTTGTTTTCTCTGATTGATAGCTTAACAACGAAATGCAGGCGACAATAGTCGGCAGACTCATTATGGGGAGACAATATGGCGATTTGGGTTGATGCGGACGCGTGTCCGAACGTGATTAAAGAGATTTTATTTCGCGCCGCCGAGCGCGTTCAGATGCCGCTGACGCTGGTGGCGAACCAGAATATCCGCGTACCGCCTTCGCGGTTCATCCGCTCCTTGCGCGTGCCGGCCGGGTTCGACGTGGCGGATAACGAAATTGTTCGCCTGTGCAGCGTGGAGGATCTGGTGATCACGGCGGATATTCCGCTGGCTGCCGAAGTGCTGGAGAAAGGGGCGGCGGCGCTCAATCCGCGCGGGGAGCGTTACTCGCCTTCGACCATTCGGGAAAAGCTCACCATGCGCGATTTTATGGATACGATGCGGGCCAGCGGCGTGCAGACCGGTGGACCGGACAGCCTGTCCCAGCGCGATCGCCAGCAGTTCGCTGCCGAGCTGGATAAATGGCTGCTGGAAGTGAAGCGCCGCACAGCGTAATGATAATTATTGTCAATTTGTGGTACAGTGTGGCCTCCACAGGGTTGTCATCCCGTACCGCTTTGCAGTAAAGTAATCGCAACATCTTCTGCAATTATTTCTTTACACTCTTCAGCCATTCGGCATCAAGGGGAACACCTGGCATGACCCAACCCATCTTTTTAGTTGGCCCCCGCGGCTGTGGGAAAACCACCGTTGGCCTGGAGCTGGCACGCGTGTGTCATCGCCAGTTTGTTGATACCGACCACTGGCTGCAAACCGAGGCCGGAAAAACCATCGCCGAGATTGTTGAGCAAGAGGGATGGGAGAGCTTTCGCGCGCGCGAAACCGCCGCGCTGAAAGCGGTCACCACCCCGTCTGCCGTGATCGCCACTGGCGGCGGCATTGTTCTGGCTGAGTGTAATCGCCACTTTATGCGCGAAAAGGGGATTGTGATTTATCTCAGCGCGCCGGTGTCGGCTCTGGTAGGGCGGCTGGAAGCCTTTCCGGAAGAGGGGCAACGCCCCGCGCTGACCTCCAGGCCGCTCAGCGAAGAGGTGAGCGAAGTGCTGGCCGAACGCGATGCGCTATACCGCGAAGCGGCTCACCACGTGGTGGATGCGTCAGCCTCTCCCGAAGACGTTGTGATTCAGATTATTACCGCCCTGCGTTTGGCTTGTGCCAGCTAACCGGCGTCTATACTTATAGCTCAGACATAAAAAAAGGATGAGCTATGCCAACCAGACCTCCCTATCCGCGTGAAGCACGCATTGTTACCGTTGAAAAAGGCCAGACGGGTCATACCGTGACCTGGTATCAACTGCGTGCCGATCACCCCAAGCCGGACTCGCTGATCAGTGAACACGAGACTGAACAGGAAGCGCTGGATGCGAAACGGCGCTATGAAGATCCCGATAAAACCTGACCCTTTTCCTAAACGTTCCAGTATCGTGCCTGAATCACACTTTTTACTCATCGGGAAAGTTAAGCAGGAGTTAATATTTAGTTATTACAAGTAACTCCGGTATCGGCAGGCGATCTTTACATTTCGATGTCGGGATCACCTGCTACGCTTGGTGCTGTTTTGTTGAAAAAATGAACTGTGCAGCGTAGTGAGCCTGTACCTGTGTGCACGATGTTGGAGTAATGGAAGGCGATCAAGATGAAGGCAACGTTGGCGATCCTCACCATTGGTGTGGTCCCTGTAAGCGAAGTGTTACCGCTCTTAACCGAGCATGTATCTGAACAACAGATAACGCATCTTAGCCTGCTGGGGAAGATGAGTCGGGAAGAGGTCATGGAAGACTACGCTGTCGAGGCGGGGGAGGATCCCCTGGCGACGTTATTAAGCGACGGTAAACTGGCGCACGTTTCGCGTCAGAAAATCGAGCGCTCGCTGCAGGGCGTAATAGAAGTGCTCGATAATCAAGGTTATGACGTTATTTTGCTGATGAGTACCGCGCCCATTAAGGGCCTCACGGCGCGTAATGCGATTTTGCTGGAGCCGATGCGGATCATTCCACCGCTGGTGGCCTCCATCGTGGATGGTCATCAGGTGGGGGTGATTGTGCCCATTGAGGAGCTCATGGATAACCAGGAAGCAAAATGGCACGTGCTGGAAAAAGTGCCCTTGTATGCGCTGGCAAATCCGTTCTGGGACAGTGAGGCCAAGCTGATTGCTGCCGGGAAGGAACTGCTTGAGAGAGGAGCAGATGTCTTGATCCTGGACTGCCTCGGTTTCCATCAGCACCATCGTGATGATCTGCTGCAAAAAGCGCTGGATGTGCCCGTGCTGTTATCCAACGTTCTGATGGCTCGCCTGGCCTCGGAACTCCTCATGTAATGATTTTTCGTGACAGGTGATGAGCATGGCCCCTATAGTGAATTTTTATCTAAAAATATAAGGGCCAGTTCATGCTTCAAAGTAACGAATACTTTTCCGGTAAAGTGAAATCCATTGGTTTTACCAGCAGCAGCACTGGCCGCGCCAGTGTCGGCGTTATGGCGGAAGGGGAATACACCTTTGGCACGGCGGAAGCTGAAGAAATGACGGTCGTCAGCGGTGCGCTGAACGTCTTACTGCCGGGTGAAACGGAATGGAAAGTTTACGCTGCCGGGCAAGTTTTCAACGTCCCTGGCCACAGCGAGTTCCATTTGCAGGTCGCTGAACCTACCTCTTATCTGTGCCGCTACCTGAAATAAAAAATAAGCCGGGTGGCGCTAACGCTTACCCGGCCTGCGTTTTGCCTGTTATCTCTGCGCTTCGCCGCCGAGACCTTCCACCAGATTCTGAATCAACGCGGCCAGCTCGCCGGTCATCAGGATGAAGTCCGCGTCAAAGCGCTGGGCATAATCTTCCCTGTCGATATCTTCGTTCTGATCGCGCAGCTCGTCGCAGAATTTCAGACGCTTCACGGAGCCGTCGTCGCACATCACGAACTGAATGCGCTGCTGCCAGTCGAGCGCCAGTTTAGTGACCACTTTACCCGCTTCGATGTGGACGGCGATCTCGTCGCTCACCAGATCCTGCTTCTTCGCGCGGATCACGCCGCCATCTTCCAGCAGGGCTTTCAGCTCGGCTTCATCAAGGATCTGGAAACCCTGAGCCGCAGCGCCGCTGCGTACCCATTCGGTCAGCGTCAGCTCGATCGGCGTTTCCAGCGCCAGCGGAACGACCGGTAAAGATCCGATGCTTTTACGCAGCAGGGCCAGCGTATCTTCTGCTTTCTTGGCGCTGGCGCAGTCCACCATGATCAGCCCGTTGACGGTGTCGATCCACATCATGGTCTGGCTGAAGCGGCTGAAGGCGCGCGGCAGCAGGGAATGCAGCACTTCATCTTTCAGCGAATCTTTTTCGGTCTTTTTCAGCTTGCGGCCCTGTTCGGCTTCCAGCTTGAAAATTTTCGCTTCGAGCGCCTGCTTAACCACCGGCGTCGGCAGGATTTTCTCTTCTTTACGGGCGCAGACGATGATTTGACCCGTGCTGCTGGCGTGGGTCAGTGCATCGCTTTGTGAACCCATTGGCGGAACCCAGCCGGTTTTCGCCATATCCTGGCTACCGCAAGGGGAAAAGGTATAAGCGGCTAACTGTTTTTCCATCTCTTCTGCACGCAGCGAAACGTCGCGGCTGAGACGGTAAACCATCAAATTTTTGAACCACAGCATGATAATTTCCACGGCCTTGTCGTTAAATCAGCGGGCATGATAACGAATTGTCGCATCGCTTGCATTGCTAATCGGGAAGCGTGCTTCTACTCTGTTGATAATCAAAATAATGAGGAGAGTCTTGTGCGTATTGGGATCGATTTGGGCGGCACCAAAACAGAAGTCATCGCACTGAGCGAGCAGGGGGAGCAGCTGTTTCGCCATCGTCTGCCGACGCCGCGCGATGATTATCACCAGACTATCGAGACGATTGCCAGCCTGGTTGAGATGGCAGAGCAGGCGACAGGGCAAACCGGTAGCGTCGGGATGGGGATCCCGGGGTCGATCTCGCCGTATACCGGGGTGGTTAAAAATGCCAACTCCATCTGGCTCAACGGTCAGCCGTTTGATAAAGATTTGAGCCAACGTCTGAACCGGGAAGTGCGTCTGGCCAACGACGCCAACTGTCTGGCGGTCTCTGAGGCCATCGACGGCGCGGCGGCCGGTGCTCAGACCGTGTTTGCCGTGATTATCGGTACCGGCTGCGGAGCGGGCGTGGCGTTCGGCGGGCGCGCCCATATCGGCGGTAACGGCACCGCGGGCGAGTGGGGACACAACCCGCTGCCGTGGATGGATGAAGACGAGCTTAAATACCGCGCTGAGGTGCCGTGCTACTGCGGAAAGCAGGGCTGTATTGAGACGTTTATCTCCGGCACCGGTTTTGCGACCGACTACCACCGCTTAAGCGGCCAGCCGCTTAAGGGCAACGAAATCATGCGTCTGGTCGAAGAACAGGATCCGGTCGCCGAGCTGGCCCTTAGCCGCTACGAAATGCGGCTGGCGAAATCCCTGGCGCACGTGGTGAATATTCTCGATCCGGACGTGATTGTGCTCGGCGGCGGCATGAGCAACGTCGACCGGCTGTACGCCACGGTACCGAACCTGGTGAAACAGTGGGTGTTTGGCGGCGAGTGTGAAACCCCGATCCGCAAAGCTGTTCACGGTGACTCCAGCGGTGTGCGCGGCGCGGCGTGGCTGTGGCCGGAATAAAAGCAAATAATGTTTATTCCCTCTCCCTGTGGGAGAGGGCCTGGGTGGGGCAAGGTAAAAGCAAAACAGCAACGCAAGTTGCTGTTTTTGGTGTTTTTACCCTCTCCCTGTGGGAGAGGGCTAGGGTGAGGGCATCAGACCGCACCGACCTACCATTCAGCCCACCGCAAATTCCTTATCCAGCCTGCTATAACCCAGCCCGTTAATTTTCTTCACCTTGATCTGCACCGGAATGCGCTCTTTCATCGCCTCAACGTGGCTGATCACGCCGATGGTTTTCCCGGTGGCGTTCAGCGCGTCGAGCGCATCCAGCGCGGTATCCAGCGTTTCACTGTCGAGCGTGCCGAACCCCTCATCCAGGAACAGGGAATCGATTCGCGTTTTATGGCTCACCAGATCGGAAAGGGCCAGCGCCAGCGCCAGGCTGACCAGGAAGCTCTCGCCGCCCGAGAGCGTGCGGGTATCGCGAACCGCATCCGCCTGCCAGGTATCGACCACTTCCAGCTCCAGCGCGTCGCTGGCCTTGCGCTGCAGCAGATAGCGGCCGTGCAGACGGTTAAGCTGCTGGTTAGCAAGCCAGACGAGATTGTCCAGCGTTAGCCCCTGCGCGAATTTACGGAACTTGTCGCCGGTGCTGGAGCCGATCAGCGCGTTCAGATAACCCCAGTCGTCCGCCTGGCGCGCGGCCTCTTCAATTTGCTGCATCAACGCCAGCTGGTGCTGACGGTTATCGCTGTCCTGCTTAAGCTGCTGGCGGATCTCGCCCTGATGCGTGGTGTTCTCGCGAAGCCGTTGCGCCAGCTGCTGCAGCTGGCTTTGCAGCGCAGGAGCATCGGCGTTGAGCCCTTCCGGCCGCAGCGCCAGATGAGCCTGCAGCTGCTGGTTAGCCTGGCCGGAAAGGGCTGCGGCCTGCTGTATCTGGCTTTCCAGCGACTGCTTCAGCTGTTCGAGGCGACGAATAGCGTCGTCATCCAGCAGCGCGGCAAGGAACGCGTCCCGATCGGCAAAGCAGCTCGCTGCGAGCGCCGCGGTGAACTGCGTCTGCGACTGCTGCAGGCGCTCTTGCTCCAGCTTTTCCTGCTGCTGCTGCGCGCTGAGCTGGCTTTGTAGCGACACGCATTCATCGTGAACGTCGCGCCAGCCGTCAGGAATGGCCGGTTCGGCCTCTTCGCCGTTCGTTTCCGGAAGCGTGTCGAGCAGCGGCTTCAGCGCGTTTATGCGTTCCAGAAGCACGCCGTGCTGCGTTTGTTTCTCCTGCCACTGCGCGAATTCCGCTTCGCGGGCGTGCAGCCAGGCGGCTTCATTGCCGTCTTCAGGTACGTTAAGCGATAGCGAGAGCAGGGTGTTTTCCAGCGCCTGGCGCGCGGCCGTCAGCTGCTGCTGATACTGTCGCTCCAGCACTTCCTGCTCGTTTAGCTGGTTTTGCAGGGTCAGACGCTGGCTCAACTGATAAAGCTGGCGCTCGTACTGTTCCTGCTCGTTCATCCATGGCGTGATATCTTCCTGAATATTCAACGCTATGTTCAGGGAAGCGCAGACCTCCATCCACTCTTTAGTGAGCGCTTGCTCTTCCTGAGAGAGAGTCTGCGCTTCGTCTGTCTCGCGCTGGATCTGCTGCGTCAGGGCATTAACCTGTCCCAGCACCAGCAGGCCTTCCTCTTTAAGCGCGGCGACCTCTTTTTCCAGGGTATCGCGGCGGCGCTGGTTATCCGTCAGCTCAAGCGACTGGTATTGCGCAACGGCGGGGTGTTCGCTGGAGCCGCACAGCGGACAGGGTTTGCCGGCCTCAAGCCGGGAACGATAGCTTTCCAGGTCTTTAATCGTCGCTTCGCGTTCGCAGAGGGCTTTAAGATCCAGAAAGTGCTGGTGTTTCTCTTTGTACTGCTGGCGACGCAGCGTCAGCGTTTCATTGAGTTTGTTTTGATCGGCCTGGGCCTTCTGCACGCTTTCACCGCTCTGGCGCAGGCGCTTTTGCAGCGGCTGATAGCGGGCATGCAGCGACGTCAGCCGCTGGCGCAGCGTGCGTGACCGGGACTGCTGCTCCATGGCCGCGCTGACCTCATCCGCCGTCAGCGTCAGCGCATTTTCCGGCATCTCAGCCAGCCTGTTGCGTAATTCACCCATCCGCGCAGCAAGCGAGGCTAACTGCGTTTTGTCGCGGTTAAGCTGTGAGAACTGGGCACGCCAGCCGGCAATTTCCTGCCCCAGCAGGCGATAGCGCTCGTGCTCCGCCAGCCACTGCGCCAGCGCCGTCAGTTCGGTCTGAAGCTGCTCATGATTACGCTGGGCGGTATGACGGATCCGCGCGCGCAGCGCGGTTTTGGCTTGTAAGCGAGTATTTACTTCAATAATTCGCTGCTGGGTTTGCGTCAGGCGCGCGGTTTGCTCCTGCTGGTGCTCCCAAAGCGGTCGAAGCTGGGCGGCGGGCAGAGCAAGCTGGAGCTTTGCCAGCTCTGGCGCAGCGTTCGTCAGCGCCTGTTGCGCCTGCTGCTGCATCGCGGTGACGCGCTGTTGCTCAAGCACGAGCTCATCATGGCGCGTAAGCCACTGAAAATCTTTCTGCTGGCTTTGCTGCTGAACCAGCAGGGTTTTCTCTTCGTCAGTAAGCGCCTGCAAACTTTGCTGCAACTGCTGCTGTTGCTCTTCGCTCAACAGCACGACGCCCGCCGCCTGCGCCTCGCACTTTTCAAGCACGCTGCGGGCGGCTTTGTGTTTCTCAAACACCATGGCGGAAATCTGTCCGTAGATCTCGGTGCCGGTCAGCTCTTCCAGCAGCTCGGCGCGATCGCTCGGCCTGGCATTAAGGAAGGCGGCAAACTGCCCCTGTGAGAGCAGCATCGAGCGGGTGAAGCGGCCATAGTCCAGCCCGGTGAGCGCAGCGGTTTGCTCCAGTTTATCCGTCACTTTGTCGGCCAGGATTTTGCCATCTTCGCAGCGCGCCAGCTCCACGCGCGGCGCCTGCAGGTTGCCGTCCGGCTGGTTGCGCGCGCGGTTCTGGCTCCAGAATGCGCGATAGGCGGTGCCTTTTACCTCGAACTCCACTTCCGCCAGGCACTCGGCGGTGTCGCGCGTCATCAGGTCGTTTTGCGCCTGAGAGACCTTCTGCAGTCGCGGCGTTTCGTGATAAAGCGCCAGACAGATGGCGTCGAGCAGGGTGGTTTTACCTGCTCCTGTCGCGCCAGTGATGGCAAACAGCCCGTTGCTGGCAAACGGCTCCGCGGTAAAGTCAATTTTCCACTCGCCCTTGAGGGAGTTGAGATTTTTCAGGCGCAGGCTCAAAATTTTCATGCGTTTTCTTCCTCATCATTGAGCGCATGCAGGGTATGGCTGAACAGTTCGCTGAGTCTTGCGCGCTTCGCGTCGTCAATTTCCTCCTGCGAGAGCCTGCGTTCAAACACCTCTTCAACCCGAAGCTCACTGAGCGTTTCACGTTGCGCGCTTAACAGAATTTTCTCGCGCTGCTCGCGGCTGCGGCGTACCAGTAAGACTTCGACGGGTAAATCTTCCGTCAGCGCCTGAATTTTACGCTGCATATCGTGCAGGTAGTCGTCGGTGGTGATTTCGATATCCAGCCAGACGGGCGGGTTAAGCGCCGCGCCGCGCCACTGCTCAAGCTGGGCGGTAATGGCGTCAAGATCGCCCTTCAGCACCGCCAGCGGCTGGGTGACCGGTACTTCCAGCGTCTCGACGGCGTGAAGTTTTCCCTCGGAGAAGCTCACCAGATGGACGGACTTGGCTTTGCCCGTTTCGTCAAAGCTGAGCGAAAGAGGCGAGCCGCAGTAGCGGATGTGCTCGCTGCCGCCGACGATCTGCGCCCGGTGTATGTGCCCGAGCGCAATGTAGTCGGCTGGCGGGAAGTTTTGCGCCGGAAAGGCATCCAGCGTGCCGATATAGATGTCGCGTACGGCGTCACTTTTACTGGCCCCGACGGTGGTGAGATGCCCGGTCGCAATCACCGGAATCGGCTGGTCGCCGCGCAGGGCGCAGGCATCGGCGTGCTGCTGGTGATAATAATCGGTGATGGCCTGCAGGAGATGCTGCTGTTTTTCCACGCCCGACAGCCCCGCCTGGCTTTGCACGATGTCGCGCGGCCGTAAAAAGGGAATGGGGCACAGTACCGCCCCCGGCGTGCCGTCGCGTTTTTTCAGGATCTGCGGGGGCTGCCCGGCGCTGGCGACGACCGTGGTATTGAGAAATGCCAGGATGTCACGAGATTCATTGAGCGTCGCGACGGAATCATGGTTGCCGGCGACAATCACCAGATGACAGCCGGTTTGCTGCAAATTCACCACGAAGCGGTTGTACAGTTCACGCGCATAGCTGGGGGGCGAGCCGGTATCAAAGATGTCACCCGCCACAATAATCGCGTCCACCTCGTGCGTCCGGGCCGTTTTCAGCAGCCAGTTCAGGAAGGCTTCATGTTCAGCCGCACGGCTTTTGCTGTAAAAATTTTGCCCCAGATGCCAGTCCGAGGTGTGAAGTATGCGCATAGCTGATCCGTGGCAAAAAAGAGAAAGCAGGATTATAAACGTTCAGAGACGGGAAAATAACCGCTGTAATAAAACAACGGTTTGCCCGTTATCGTGGTACTGTTTTTCATAAATCTGTCATAAATCTGACGCATAATGGCGCCGAATTACAAACTTGTAACTTAAATAAGATAAGACAGGGCATAGTATGGCGAGACGTATTCTGGTCGTAGAAGATGAAGCTCCAATTCGTGAAATGGTGTGCTTCGTGCTCGAGCAAAACGGCTTCCAGCCGGTTGAAGCGGAAGATTATGACAGCGCAGTGAACCAGCTGAATGAACCCTGGCCCGATCTGATTCTGCTGGACTGGATGTTGCCCGGCGGCTCCGGACTGCAGTTTATCAAACACCTGAAGCGTGAAGCGCTGACCCGCGACATCCCGGTTGTGATGCTCACGGCGCGCGGAGAAGAAGAGGATCGCGTGCGCGGTCTGGAGACCGGCGCGGACGATTACATTACTAAACCGTTCTCCCCAAAAGAGCTGGTTGCCCGCATTAAAGCCGTGATGCGCCGTATTTCGCCGATGGCGGTGGAAGAGGTGATTGAGATGCAGGGGCTGAGCCTTGACCCCACCTCACACCGCGTCATGACCGGTGAAAATCCCCTCGACATGGGGCCTACCGAATTTAAACTTCTGCACTTCTTTATGACCCACCCGGAACGCGTTTACAGCCGCGAGCAGTTGCTGAATAACGTCTGGGGAACTAACGTGTATGTCGAAGACCGGACGGTTGACGTACATATTCGCCGCCTGCGAAAAGCACTGGAACTGAGCGGCCACGATCGCATGGTGCAGACGGTCCGCGGCACGGGTTATCGTTTTTCTACCCGTTTCTGAACAATGACAGGAGTGTGACGCGTGCTGGAACGTCTGTCATGGAAAAGGCTCGTCTTTGAACTGATCTTATGCTGTATTCCGGCCTTCCTTCTGGGGGCCTTTCTTGGACACCTGCCGTGGTTTCTGCTGGCGTCGGTCACCGGGCTGCTGATCTGGCATTTCTGGAACCTGCTACGCCTCTCCTGGTGGCTGTGGGTTGACCGAAGTATGACGCCGCCGCCGGGAAGCGGCAGCTGGGAGCCGCTGCTGTACGGTCTGCATCAGATGCAGATGCGTAATAAAAAGCGTCGCCGCGAGCTGGGAAGCCTGATTAAGCGTTTTCGCAGCGGTGCAGAGTCGCTGCCGGATGCCGTTATTCTGACGACCGAAGAAGGGACGATCTTCTGGTGTAACGGCCTTGCGCAACAGCTGCTGGGCCTGCGCTGGCCCGATGATAATGGTCAGAATATCCTCAACCTTCTGCGCTATCCCGAGTTCACGCTGTATCTGAAAAAGCGTGATTTTACCCGCCCGCACAATCTGAAGCTCAATAATGGTCGCCATCTGGAAATCCGCGTGATGCCCTACAGCGATAAGCAGTGGCTGATGGTGGCGCGAGATGTCACCCAGATGCACCAGCTGGAAGGGGCGCGTCGCAACTTCTTCGCCAACGTCAGTCACGAACTGCGTACCCCGCTGACCGTGCTTCAGGGCTACCTGGAGATGATGCAGGAGCAAACGCTTGAAGGCGCGCCGCGTGAAAAAGCGCTGCACACCATGCGCGAGCAAACGCACCGGATGGAAGGGCTGGTGAAGCAGCTGCTGACGCTCTCGAAGATTGAAGCGGCGCCAACGCTTGCGCTAAATGAGACCATTGATGTCCCGATGATGCTGCGGGTCGTTGAGCGTGAAGCGCAGACGTTAAGCCACAAAAAGCATCACCTGACCTTTGAGGTCGACAATACGCTGAAGGTGCTGGGCAGCGAAGATGAACTGCGTAGCGCCATTTCCAACCTGGTGTATAACGCGGTGAATCATACGCCGGAGGGGACGAATATCGTGGTGCGCTGGCACCATGCCCCAACGGGGGCGGAGTTTAGCGTGGAAGACGACGGGCCGGGGATCGCGCCTGAGCATATTCCGCGTCTGACCGAGCGCTTTTACCGTGTGGATAAAGCGCGATCCCGGCAAACAGGCGGAAGCGGCCTGGGGCTGGCAATTGTGAAACACGCGGTGAATCACCATGAAAGCCGTCTCGATATTCAGAGTACGCTGGGTAAAGGAACCCGCTTCAGTTTCGTTATTCCGGAACGATTAATTGCCAAAAAGATCGCCTGACGGCAGGCGTGTCATTTTACCTTTCCACGGGTCAGCGTCTGCTGGCCCGTTTGCTTTGCAGTCAAGCGAAACGCGGATGAATTTTATACGGCTGACTGTTTTTTGTTCGCATG
Organism: Enterobacter cloacae complex sp. S3; assembly: GCF_014930495.1. Lineage (NCBI taxonomy): Bacteria > Pseudomonadati > Pseudomonadota > Gammaproteobacteria > Enterobacterales > Enterobacteriaceae > Enterobacter > Enterobacter cloacae complex sp. S3. Next base: position 98,575 of record NZ_JADBRD010000015.1, read on the forward strand.
ATTAGCCATGGGTTTTTCTTATAAATAGCGTATTGTTCTGACGTGTATTTTCATGCTGGCATATTGTTCTGGTTTTACGATCCCACCTTGCCTTTAAACGTTATAAGCGTTTAAATTGCGCCCCAGATACTGTCAGACCGACTGTATTTGCGTGGTAAATCGAAAAACTATTCTTCTCCACGCCAGGACGGGAGCATTTCCCGCTGAAATTGAGCAAATTTTCGGCTGTATCGTCCCGTCAGGGATATCGAAAATCTCAATGTTTTCAACACCACATCCACAGGCAGTAAGGTTTTATGACCCATCACTTAAAATCGCGTGACATCATCGCGCTGGGCTTTATGACATTTGCGCTGTTCGTTGGCGCAGGCAACATCATTTTCCCTCCAATGGTTGGCTTACAGGCGGGTGAACACGTCTGGACCGCCGCGTTTGGTTTCCTGATTACTGCAGTGGGTCTGCCGGTTCTGACCGTCGTCGCGCTGGCGAAAGTCGGCGGCGGTGTGGATAGCCTCAGCACCCCGATTGGCAAAGTGGCGGGCGTTCTGCTGGCAACCGTCTGCTATCTGGCCGTTGGCCCGCTGTTTGCGACCCCGCGTACGGCAACCGTGTCCTTCGAAGTGGGTATTGCTCCCCTGACCGGTGACGGTGCGATGCCGCTGTTTATCTACAGCCTGATCTACTTCGCGATCGTGATTCTGGTTTCCCTCTATCCGGGCAAGCTGCTGGATACCGTGGGTAACTTCCTGGCTCCGCTGAAAATTGTGGCGCTGATTGTTCTGGCTGTTGCGGCCATCGTCTGGCCAGCGGGCCCGATTAGCGACGCGATGGACGCCTATAAAAATGCCGCGTTCTCTAACGGCTTTGTGAACGGCTACCTGACGATGGATACGCTGGGCGCGATGGTGTTTGGTATCGTTATCGTTAACGCCGCGCGTTCCCGCGGTGTGACCGAAGCGCGTCTGCTGACCCGCTATACCATCTGGGCTGGCCTGATGGCCGGCGTGGGGCTGACGCTGCTTTATCTGGCGCTGTTCCGTCTGGGCTCCGACAGCGCCATGCTGGTCGATCAGAACGCCAACGGTGCGGCTATCCTGCACGCCTACGTTCAGCACACCTTCGGCGGTGCGGGCAGTATGCTGCTGGCAGCGCTCATCTTCCTTGCCTGTCTGGTGACGGCGGTTGGCCTGACCTGCGCCTGCGCAGAGTTCTTTGCACAGTATCTGCCGCTCTCTTACCGCACCCTGGTGTTTATCCTCGGCATCTTCTCCATGGCGGTGTCCAACCTCGGTCTGAGCCACCTGATTCAGGTCTCTATTCCGGTGCTGACGGCGATTTATCCGCCGTGTATCGTGCTGGTGGTGCTGAGCTTTACTCGCCCGTGGTGGAACAACTCTTCACGAATTATTGCGCCAGCCATGTTTATCAGCCTGATTTTTGGTATCCTTGACGGGATTAAAGCATCAGCTTTCGCGCACATACTGCCGGCATGGACACAGCGTCTGCCGCTGTCCGAGCAGGGTCTGGCCTGGCTGATGCCTACCGTTGTTGCACTGGTTCTGGCGATTATCTGGGACCGTGCTGCAGGGCGTCAGGTCGCATCGAACGCTCATTAATCAACGGCAACAAACTGTTTAACCACGGGGCTTAAGGCCCCGTGGTTTTTTGTTTTTTTCGTGTTGAATGGCAAGATTTAAATGGAAAGCACTAACAAACTTAAACGTGGATTGAGCACGCGCCACATCCGCTTTATGGCGCTGGGCTCTGCTATCGGCACCGGTCTTTTTTATGGCTCGGCAGATGCCATCAAAATGGCCGGTCCCAGCGTTCTGCTGGCGTACATCATCGGCGGCGTGGCGGCGTATATCATCATGCGCGCCCTCGGCGAAATGTCGGTTCACAACCCGTCCGCCAGCTCCTTCTCCCGCTACGCGCAGGAAAACCTCGGCCCGCTGGCCGGGTTTATCACCGGCTGGACCTACTGCTTTGAAATCCTGATTGTGGCGATTGCCGACGTGACGGCGTTTGGCATCTATATGGGCGTCTGGTTCCCGGCGGTGCCGCACTGGATTTGGGTGCTGAGCGTGGTGCTGATCATTTGCGCCGTCAACCTGATGAGCGTGAAGGTGTTCGGCGAGCTCGAATTCTGGTTCTCCTTCTTCAAGGTCGCCACCATCATCATCATGATCGTGGCCGGTTTCGGCATCATCATCTGGGGAATCGGCAACGGCGGGCAGCCGACCGGCATCCATAACCTCTGGAGCAACGGCGGCTTCTTCAGTAACGGCTGGCTCGGAATGGTCATGTCGCTGCAGATGGTGATGTTCGCCTACGGCGGCATCGAGATTATCGGTATCACCGCCGGGGAAGCGAAAGATCCGGAGAAATCCATTCCGCGCGCCATCAACTCGGTGCCGATGCGTATTCTGGTGTTCTACGTGGGCACGTTGTTCGTGATTATGTCCATCTACCCGTGGAATCAGGTCGGCACCAACGGTAGCCCGTTTGTTCTGACCTTCCAGCATATGGGCATTGCCTTTGCGGCCAGCATTCTGAACTTTGTGGTGCTCACCGCGTCACTCTCCGCGATCAACAGTGACGTCTTTGGCGTGGGCCGTATGCTGCACGGCATGGCGGAACAGGGCAGCGCGCCGAAGGTGTTCGCCAAAACCTCACGCCGCGGCACGCCGTGGGTAACCGTTGTGGTGATGACCGTGGCGCTGCTGTTCTCGGTTTACCTGAACTACATCATGCCGGAGAACGTCTTCCTGGTGATCGCATCGCTGGCGACCTTCGCGACGGTGTGGGTGTGGATTATGATCCTGCTGTCGCAGATTGCGTTCCGCCGTCGTCTGTCGCCGGATGAGGCGAAAGCGCTGAAGTTCAAAGTACCGGGCGGCGTTGCGACGACCGTCGTCGGGCTGATCTTCCTGGTGTTTATCATTGCCCTGATTGGCTACCATCCGGATACCCGCATTTCCCTGTACGTGGGCTGCGCGTGGATCGTCCTGCTGCTGGTGGGCTGGATGTTTAAATGCCGCCGTGACCGTCAGCTGGCGGAAGCGCAGTAATATTTGTATTACTTGTTCCGTGGAAGGGGATTGCCAGGCAATTTTTAACCTGAAGCGATGCATGTGGTTTCAGGAAAGTGAATGGCTTACAGCGATGCCCTGGTCCGGCTGTAAATCGCCGAAGCGTTTCCGTAAGGCCGGGGCGAGGCGCAGGGATGCGCCGAGAGGGCGTGGCCTGCATGGATGCAGGCTCATGCCCGACCCGATAGCCTGAAGGAATAAGCTGAGGGCACCGCGAAGCGGCGATTTACCGCCGGGAGCCCGGGTCGCCAGGGTGGTGGCGACTGAGCCACCCTGGCACGTTCACAGGCCATGGCATTCCAGAGTAGCAAGGAACATGAAGTGAACGGAATTACCCCAATAGCCGCATGTTTCCCCCTCACCCCAGCCCTCTCCCTCAAGGGAGAGGGAGCCGTCCGTGCGGGCATTATTACCTCCTCCCCCGTCCTCCTCCCCCAATAAATCACGTCATGGTGAGCTATCCTTAACCACCCTGTGGCAAGGTGACGTCAATTTCATCAGAGGGGATTCGTGATGTTAAACGCCTGGCACCTTCCGGTTGCCCCATTTGTTAAGCAAAACAAAGACAACCTTGTGATTACGCTCTGGCTGGCGGGGGAAAATCAGCCTGAACGCGTGACGCTCCGCGCCGAAATAGATAACGAAGAGACCGGCCTGAAAATGCACAAGCTGCGCAGCCAGCCGCAGCCGGGGATCACGGCGTGGCGGGCGAATATCGACCTGAATAGCGGGCAGCCGCGCCGCCGTTACAGTTTTAAGCTTTTGTGGAATAACCGCCAGCTGTGGTTTACCCCGCAGGGGGTTAGCCGTTTCCCGCCCGCACGGCTGGAGCAGTTTGCGGTCGATTACCCGGATAACGGCCCGCAGTGGGTTAACGATCAGGTGTTTTACCAGATTTTCCCGGACCGTTTTGCGCGCAGCGAAAAACGCACCGCCGACCAGGATAAGATCTATCACCACCATGCGGCGGGCCACGACATTATCCTGAAAGCGTGGGACGAGCCGTTAACCGCGCAGGCGGGTGGATCCACTTTTTACGGCGGCGATCTCGACGGCATCAGCGAAAAGCTGCCGTACCTGAAAAAGCTCGGCGTGACGGCGCTGTATCTCAACCCGGTGTTTAAAGCCCCGAGCGTGCACAAATACGATACCGAAGATTATCGCCACGTTGACGAACAGTTTGGCGGTGACGAGGCGCTGCTGCGCCTGCGAAAGAACACTCAAAACGAAGGCATGCGCCTGATTCTGGATGGCGTGTTCAACCACAGTGGAGATTCGCACGCCTGGTTTGACCGCCATAACCAGTCGATGGGCGGGGCGTGTCATAACCCGGAATCGCCGCAGCGCGACTGGTACAGCTTTAACGAGGAGGGCCGCGCGCTGGACTGGCTGGGCTACGCGAGCCTGCCGAAGCTGGATTTCCAGTCGCCAACGCTCGTGAATGAAATCTACGGCGGCGAAGACAGCATCGTCCGTCACTGGCTGAAGGCGCCGTGGAATATGGACGGCTGGCGGCTGGACGTGGTGCATATGCTCGGTGAAGCCGGCGGGGCGCGGAATAACCTTCAGCACGTCGCCGGGATTACGCGCTCGGCGAAAGCGGCCCAGCCGGAGGCGTTCGTCTTTGGCGAGCACTTTGGCGACGCGCGCCAGTGGCTGCAGAACGATGCGGAAGATGCGGCGATGAACTATCGCGGCTTTACCTTACCGCTGTGGGGATTCCTCGCTAACACCGACATCTCCTACGATCCGAATCATATCGACGCTGAAACCTGCATGGCGTGGATGGAGAACTATCGCGCCGGTCTGTCCCATCAGCAGCAGCTGCGGATGTTCAACCAGCTCGATAGCCACGATACCGCCCGCTTTAAATCCCTGCTTGGCAAGGATGTGGCGCGTCTGCCGCTGGCGGTGACCTGGCTCTTCACCTGGCCGGGCGTGCCGTGCATCTATTATGGAGACGAAGTGGGGCTGGACGGCAACAACGATCCGTTCTGCCGTAAAACCTTCCCGTGGGAGCCAGAGAAGCAGGACAAGGTGCTGTTCAGCCTGTATCAGCGGCTGGCGAAGCTGCGTAAGCAGAGTCTCGCCCTGCGCTACGGCGGCTGCCAGGTGGTATACGCCCACGATAACGTGGTGGTGTTTGCTCGCGTCTATAACCAGCAGCGCGTGCTGGTGGCGATTAACCGGGGCGAGGCCTGCGAAGTGGTGCTGGATGATTCACCGCTGCTAAAGGTGGCTGCGTGGAAGAATAAAGAGGGCAAGGCGACGATACAGGACGGCGTGCTGGCGCTGCCTGCGGTATCCGCGACGATCTGGTTCGGCAGTTAAGACCTGTTAATGTTTCCACCTTTTAAGATGGCGCAAATGCAACTATTTGTGTCAATCTTAACGGATCGTTTACGGTGAAGGTGGAAACATGGACGAGCTTTACATCCTTGGCTGTTTGTTCCTGGTTTTTGCGCTGGTGGTTGCGCCCGTGCTTGCGGTTATCGGCTTTAACCGAAGTACGGCGGCGCGACAGGAGATCGCCCGGCTACGCCAGCGCATTGAGGCGCTTGAGCAGCGCGACGTACCTGAAAGCGCGCCGGAGCCCGTGCAGCCTACCGCGCCAGTGGTTGAAGATGCTCCCGCGCCTGTCGACCCCTGGCGTTCCGATACTCCCGCAGCCGTGGCAGAACCCGCTCCGGCCCCGACGCCTGCGGCAAAACAGCCTTCTGCCTTTGGCGGCATCCTGACGTCGCTGGTGCGCTGGTTTATGCAGGGTAATCCGCTGGCGAAGCTTGGGATCCTGCTGCTTTTCCTCGGTCTTTCATTCCTGTTGCGCTATACCGTTGAACATTCCCTGTTCCCGCTTGAGCTGCGCCTCGTGGCAACGGCGCTGTTTGCCATCGTTCTGCTGGCGGTGGGGTGGCGGCTGCGGCATAAGCAGCGTGTCTATGCGCTGATCCTCCAGGGCGGGGCGACCGGCGTGCTCTACCTGACGGTGTTTGGCGCATTCCGGCTCTGGCAAATGCTGCCGATGACGCTGGCCTTTGCGCTTCTGGTGGTGATTTGCGCCGCGAGCGTTGGGCTGGCCGTGTTGCAGAAAGCGCTGAGCCTGGCCATGCTGGCGAGCCTCGGCGGGTATCTTGCGCCGCTGCTGTTGTCCACCGGGGGCGGCAGCTTTGTGGCGCTGTTCTCATTCTATCTCCTGCTTTCCATCGGGATTCTCGCTATCAGCATCTGGCAGCACTGGCGCGAGCTGAACCTGCTCGGGCTGCTGTTTACGTTCGGCGTGGGCGGCCTGTGGGGGCTGAATGACTACCAGCCTGAAGACTATTGGATCTGCCAGCTGTTCCTGATTGCCAATACGCTGATATTCGGCGTCCTGAGCGTGGCGCTGTCGCTGCGGGCGCAGGAGAAAGGGAAGCAGATTATCGACGGCGTGTTGCTGTTTGCCCCGCCGCTGATCGGTTTCGGGATGCAGTACGGCATGACCCGGCACTGGGAGTATGGCCCGGCCCTGAGCGCGCTGGGATACGGCGCATTTTATCTTACCCTCGCGTCCCTTGCGCTGCGGCGCTATCCCTCCCTCGGACGACCGCTGGTCATGGCGGCGCTGGCCATCGGCGGCGGATTTGCCACGCTCGCCATTCCGCTGGCGCTGTCGGCGCGCTGGACGGCGATGGCCTGGGCGCTGGAAGGGCTGGGTATCCTCTGGCTGGGCGTACAGCAGCACCAGCGTCGCATGTGCTATAGCGGGACGGCGCTGCTGGTGCTGGCGCTCGGCAGCGCGCTGTGGGCGCAGACGAACGGCGTTACGTCCCTCAGCCTGCTGCTGATCTTCACCATCCTCAGCCTTTGCTGGCTGGCTGCGGCCTGGCTGTGGCGGACTCTCTTTCTGCCGGTCTGCCGGGCGCTGCTGGCAGGCGGGCTGCTGTTCTGGCTCGTGGCGCTATTGGGCGCATCGCGGCTGGCACTGACGAAGGAATTACCCATTCTGGCGGGCGTGCTGGCGCTGACGGCGGCGTCGGTCTGGGGCTGGCGGCAGGCGGCGGCTCGTCTGGCGTGGCGGGAGCTGGATGCCAGCAAATGGCTGCTGTGGCCGGTTATGCTGCTGATGGTGGGTTATCAGCTCTGGCACCAGCAGATCGTTGCCGCCGGCTGGTCAAATCTCGCCTGGTGCGTTGCGCTTCCTGCCGCGCTGATGCTGCTGCGGCGCGACGGTGAAAGACTCCTGCCGCGCATCGCGATGGGGCTGCATTTGTCGCTGTTCTGGATGATTTTGCTGGCGCTGGCCGCGGAGCTTTACTGGTTTACCCGTTCGCTGCCGTGGGGCATGGCGGCCTGGGGCAGCGGACTGGCGATGGCAGCAGGCGGCGGGGTGATTATGGGACTCTCTGCAGCCGTACGGCGTCGCGGGTGGCCGTTCCGGGAGTGGCCTGCGCTCTACGCCTGCCTGGCACCGATCCCCGCGGTCGTGGCGCTGCTGGTACTGCTGGTGGTGACCAATTTCCAGGACGGCGTGGTCTATCGTCAGACCTGGCTGCCGCTGGTAAACCCGCTTGAGGAAGGCGCGGCGTTCGCATTGCTGGGGCTGGTGGTCTTTTATCGGGCGGTGGATCGCTACTACCCGGCGTGGCTCTCGCAGGCCCGCCCGTGGCCTGCCGTCGCGATGATGGCGTTTGGCTTCTGGTGGCTTAACGGTGCGCTGATGCGCGCCCTGGCCTGGTACGGCGACGTGGCCTGGAATATGGCATCGCTGTGGGATTCGCGGCTTATCCAGACCAGTTTTGCCCTGTTCTGGATGCTGAGCGCGCTGGTGGTCATGATCCATGCCACCCGTCGGGCTTCCCGGCAGGAGTGGCTCTGCGGTGCCGCGCTGCTGGGCGTGGTGATGGTTAAACTGATGCTGGTGGACAGCGCGGGCGGAGGCGGTTTGTCGCGCGCGGTGGCGTTTATCGGCGTGGCGATACTGGTTCTGATCGTGGGGTATTTCTCACCGCTACCGCCCAAAACAGGAGATGAAAAATGAAATGGATGAAAGCGGTAGCCTGTACCGCACTGCTGGCGCTTTCCGGCCCGGCGTTCTGCGACGAGGGACAAACGGAATCGCCCCGGGACTATGCTTTTGGTCTTTCACTGGATACGTCTGTTCCTTCCCAGTGGTATCGGGTGATGCTGCCGCTCGCCGTCTATGAGCAAAGCACGTCGCCGGATCTGCATGATGTCCGCGTCTTTAACCAGTCGGGCGAGCCGGTTCCCTTCAGCCTGGTCAGCGCGACGCGTCCGCAGGTGCCAGCGCAATCCACCGCGCTGCGCCTTTTCCCGCTGGACGCCTCGCCGCTAGCGGCTTCGCAAGGATCCGGTGATAGCGATAAGATCCTGCTCCGTTCCGGAAGCGGCGTTGAGATTGTGCTGGAGGGGCAAAAAGCCGCCGCAGCCGGGCAACATTATCTGCTGACCCTGCCGGAACAGGCGACGGGCGAGATCGCTATATCCCAGCTGCAGCTGCTCTGGAATACCCCGCAGACGCCGTGGCAGGGAACGGCGTCGGTCTATTACAGCGAGGATCTTAAGCGCTGGTATACCCTGCGCGAGGATATGCCATTGCTGGACGTCGTCAGCGGTCAGGATCGTCTTAAGCTCGATCGGATCGATACCGATACGGTTTTATCTCCCGATGCGAATCGCTATCTCATGGTGGTGCTGAATGCGCAGAGCCAGGGGATAACCTTGACCGGCGTAAACGCAATCAGCGCACCTGCGCAGGCGGCCCCGGAAGCTATCGACCTTGAGGGGGAAGGGGAGCAGCTATCGACAAGCGAAGCACAGTGGCACTGGGCGCGCCCGCAGCCGCTGAGTGCTGTCAGCCTCTCACTGAATGGCGATGGCGTCCTTCCCGTGGAGATCGCGTGGCGGAGTACGGAAAAAGACGCATGGCATCCTCTGAAGAAAGAGGTTCTTTACCGTCTTGAGGGAAAAACGTCGCCACCGGTTTCGCTTAACGGGGGCCTGGTGCAGGCAGTGAAAATCACGACGCTGAATGCGCGTCTGCCAGAATACCTGCCGGGCGTCACGGGACATCGCGACCGCTATGACCTGGTGTTCAACGCGCAGGGGAAAGCGCCGTACGTGCTCGCCTGGGGCAACGGCGCCGCGAAGCCTGCCAGCGTGGAGCCCGGCATGCTGATCCCAGCCGACCTGCGCAAGACTTATGATATGGCGAACCTGCCGCAGGCCGACATGCTGGATGATGTCGCATTAGGCGGCCAGGAGCGTCTGACCGCTACCTCTGCGGCCGAGCGGGAGAGCAGGATGAACACGCTGCTGGTATGGGGCGTGCTGATTGCGGGAGTGATTCTGCTGGCGGGCATGGCCTGGCGTATCTGGCGAGAGACGCAGCGTAAGGCATAAAAAAAGGCCCGCATAAGCGGGCCTTTTTCGTAAACCGTGCCGATTACAGGCTGGATACGTTCTCAGACAGGTATTTAGCCACGCCGTCTGGAGACGCGTTCATGCCTTCTTTACCTTTTTCCCACTGAGCCGGGCACACTTCGCCGTGCTCTTCGTGGAACTGCAGCGCGTCAACCATGCGCAGCATTTCGTCGATGTTACGACCCAGCGGCAGATCGTTCACAACCTGGTGACGAACGATGCCGTTTGCGTCGATCAGGAAGGAACCACGCAGCGCAACGCCAGCGTCCGGATGTTCGATACCGTAAGCCTGCTGGATTTCGCGTTTGATGTCCGCAACCATTGCGTATTTCACCGCACCGATGCCGCCTTTGTCGACAGGGGTGTTACGCCATGCGTTGTGTACAAATTCAGAGTCGAAGGAGACGCCAACAACTTCCACGCCACGCTTCTGGAATTCTTCATAACGTTTGTCGAAGGCAATCAGCTCAGACGGGCAAACGAAAGTGAAGTCCATTGGCCAGAAGAACAGAACGGTCGCTTTACCGTTGGTGTGCTGTTTGAAGTTGAAGTTTTCAACGATTTCACCGTTGCCCAGAACTGCTGCAGCTGTAAAATCCGGAGCCGGACGAGTTACCAGAACCATATGATTCTCCTGTAGATACTAAGGTTATTTGGAACGCAACGCGAGCCAGTATAGAGAGTGTTCATGGATAAGACAAAGAGGTGGTGACAATCGTTCCGCCAGCTTTTACCTATCAATGTGAATTCTGTCAGAGCTGTTTGTTTTTCGCCTGCACCATCATCCGCGGGTAAAACTGCCAGAAACGCGCTTCCAGGGCATCGTAATGTTCATCCAGGTCATACCAGGAATCCCGCAGCGCATCCAGTCGCGGTCGGCGGCTCGCCATCCCGTTCAGCACGTTCTGGATGAAATCCATCTCGCGATAGCGCTCCAGCCAGCGTTCCGACCATAAATAGTTATTCAGATTCACAAAGCGCGGCGGCGAGTCGGGCAGAATGATCGACACCTGCTGGTGGGCATAGTGCACAAACGCCGGCAAGGGCATCTCCGGCGACAGCTGTTCCCAGTGGCGCGACAGAAAGTGATCCCACATCACGTCGAGCGTGATCGGCGCAACGCGGCGCGTTTCAGGGCGAAACCACGCTTTGGCTTCCGTCACTTCCGGCAGCTTATCCGTCAGTACGTCGATGCGGCGGTGCATAAAAATCCCGTCGACAACCTCAGGGGAATAGTCCTCAGCGGGGTTGCCGCGTACGAAATCGGCCAGCAAATTGCCGGACAGGGAGCTGTCAGCGAGGTGAGCGAGATGCAGGTGAGCGAGAAAATTCATGCGTTTTATTTGTCCGGGGGCGGCTAGTTGTTGCAGCAAAAGGGTGTGAGCACTAGACTATGCCGCCTGTTTTTAAGTCACGAGTATACGTCATGCGCGTCGCCGATTTCTCCTTTGAACTACCTGAATCCCTGATTGCTCACTATCCCATGTCTGAGCGCAGCAGCTGTCGCTTACTGTCACTGGATGGGCCAACGGGCGAGCTGACGCACGGTACTTTCACCGATTTGCTCGACAAGCTCAACCCTGGCGATCTGCTGGTCTTTAATAATACCCGCGTGATCCCGGCGCGCCTGTTTGGCCGTAAAGCCAGCGGCGGCAAGATTGAAGTGCTGGTCGAACGTATGCTCGATGATAAACGTATTCTGGCACATATTCGCGCCTCCAAGGCGCCGAAGCCGGGCGCTGAACTGCTGCTGGGCGATGATGAGAGCATCAAAGCGACCATGACCGCGCGCCACGATGCGCTGTTTGAGGTGGCGTTCGATGACGAACGCACGGTGCTCGATATCCTGAACGCCATCGGCCACATGCCGCTGCCGCCGTATATTGAGCGTCCGGACGAAGAGGCCGACCGCGAGCTGTACCAGACCGTCTACAGCCAGAAGCCTGGCGCCGTCGCTGCGCCGACCGCGGGCCTGCATTTTGATGAGCCGCTGCTGGAGAAACTGCGCGCGAAGGGCGTGGAGATGGCGTTCGTGACGCTGCACGTCGGCGCGGGAACCTTCCAGCCGGTGCGCGTGGACAGCATTGAAGATCACATCATGCACTCTGAGTATGCCGAAGTGCCTCAGGATGTGGTGGACGCGGTGCTGGCGGCGAAAGCGCGCGGTAGCCGCGTAGTGGCGGTCGGTACAACGTCCGTGCGCTCACTCGAGAGCGCCGCGCAGGCGGCGAAGCGCAATCTTATCGAGCCGTTCTTTGGCGATACGCAGATCTTTATCTACCCGGGCTATCAGTACAAAGTGATTGACGCGCTGGTGACCAACTTCCATCTGCCTGAATCGACGTTGATTATGCTGGTGTCGGCATTTGCCGGTTATCAGAACACGATGTCGGCCTACAAGTCTGCGGTAGAACAAAAATATCGCTTTTTTAGCTACGGGGACGCGATGTTTATCACGTACAATCCGCTGGCTTTGAATGAGCGTGTCGGGGAATAAGTCCGCGGCACCGTTTTACAACGTTGGACTGTTTTTCTGACGTCGGAGAAAAAATGAAATTTGAACTCGATACCACCGATGGCCGCGCGCGTCGCGGTCGCCTGGTGTTTGATCGCGGCGTGGTGGAAACCCCCGCGTTTATGCCTGTGGGCACTTACGGCACCGTAAAAGGGATGACGCCGGAAGAAGTAGAAGCCACTGGCGCACAGATTATCCTCGGCAACACCTTCCATCTGTGGCTGCGTCCTGGTCAGGAGATCATGAAGCTCCACGGCGACCTGCACGATTTCATGCAGTGGAAAGGCCCAATCCTGACCGACTCCGGCGGCTTCCAGGTCTTCAGCCTGGGCGATATCCGCAAGATCACCGAGCAGGGCGTACACTTCCGTAACCCGATCAACGGCGATCCGATTTTCCTCGATCCCGAAAAATCGATGGAGATTCAGTACGATCTCGGCTCTGACATCGTAATGATCTTCGACGAATGTACGCCGTATCCGGCCGACTGGGATTACGCAAAACGCTCCATGGAGATGTCTCTGCGCTGGGCGAAGCGTAGCCGTGACCGTTTTGACTCGCTGCAGAACAAAAATTCGCTGTTCGGCATTATCCAGGGCAGCGTTTACGAAGATTTACGCGATATCTCTGTTAAAGGTCTGGTAGAGATAGGTTTTGATGGCTACGCTGTCGGCGGTTTGGCTGTGGGTGAGCCGAAGGAAGACATGCACCGCATTCTGGAGCATGTCTGCCCGCAAATCCCGGCGGATAAACCACGATACCTGATGGGCGTGGGTAAACCAGAAGATCTGGTTGAAGGCGTACGCCGCGGCATTGATATGTTCGACTGCGTCATGCCAACCCGCAACGCGCGTAACGGTCATTTGTTCGTTACCGATGGCGTGGTGAAAATCCGTAACGCGAAGCATAAGAGTGACACCAGCCCGCTCGATTCCGAGTGCGATTGCTATACCTGTCGCAATTATTCTCGCGCGTATCTGCATCATCTCGATCGTTGCAACGAGATTTTGGGCGCGCGTCTCAATACCATTCATAATCTTCGTTATTATCAGCGCTTAATGGCTGGTTTACGTAAGGCTATCGAAGAGGGTAAATTAGAGAGCTTCGTGACCGATTTCTACCAACGTCAGGGGCGGGATGTTCCACCGTTGAACGTTGATTAATTTTAATAATGAGGGAATTTGAATGAGCTTTTTTATTTCTGATGCGGTAGCGGCAACAGGTGCTCCAGCGCAGGGCAGCCCGATGTCTCTGATTCTGATGCTGGTTGTGTTCGGTCTGATCTTCTACTTCATGATCCTGCGTCCACAGCAGAAGCGCACCAAAGAGCACAAAAACCTGATGAACTCCATTGCCAAAGGCGATGAAGTACTGACTAACGGTGGTCTGGTGGGTCGCGTAACCAAAGTGGCTGAAAACGGCTACATTGCTATCGCCCTGAACGACACCACTGAAGTGGTCATCAAACGTGACTTCGTAGCTGCCGTTCTGCCGAAAGGCACCATGAAGGCGCTGTAATCCCAACTTTTCCCAAAGGGAACTGCCGTGTTAAACCGTTATCCTTTGTGGAAGTACATCATGCTGGTCGTCGTGATTCTCGTCGGCCTGCTGTACGCGCTTCCCAACCTGTATGGTGAGGATCCGGCTGTTCAAATCACTGGCGCGCGCGGTGTTGCCGCCAGTGAGCAAACGCTGATCCAGGTCCAGAAAACGTTACAAGAAGAAAAAATTACCGCTAAGTCTGTGGCTCTGGAAGAGGGTGCAATTCTTGCTCGCTTCGACACCACCGACACGCAGCTCCGCGCTCGCGAAGCGCTGATGGGCGTGCTGGGTGACAAATACGTCGTGGCGCTTAACCTTGCCCCTGCAACCCCGCGTTGGCTGGCTGCGATGAAAGCAGAGCCAATGAAACTCGGTCTTGACCTGCGTGGCGGCGTTCACTTCCTGATGGAAGTGGATATGGATACCGCGCTTGGCAAGCTGCAGGAACAGAATATCGACAGCCTGCGCAGCGATCTGCGTGATAAAGGCATCGCTTACACCACCGTGCGTAAAGAAGATAACTACGGCATGAGCATCACGTTCCGCGACAGCGCGGCGCGCGATCAGGCTGTAGATTACCTGACCCAACGTCACCGTGACCTGGTGATCACCTCTCAGGGCAGCAACCAGCTGCGCGCGGTGATGACCGATGCGCGTCTGAAAGAAGCGCGTGAATATGCCGTTCAGCAGAACATCAACATTCTGCGCAACCGTGTAAACCAGCTGGGCGTGGCTGAGCCGCTGGTGCAGCGTCAGGGTGCTGACCGTATCGTGGTTGAACTGCCGGGTATCCAGGATACCGCGCGTGCGAAAGAGATTCTGGGTGCGACCGCAACCCTGGAATTCCGTCTGGTGAACTCCAACGTCGATCAGTCCGCTGCCGCCGCAGGGCGTATTCCGGGTGACTCCGAAGTGAAACAGACCCGCGAAGGTCAGCCAGTTGTGCTGTACAAACGCGTGATTCTGACCGGTGACCACATCACCGACTCCACCTCGAGCCAGGACGAATACAACCAGCCGCAGGTTAACATCTCGCTGGATAGCGCGGGTGGTAACATCATGTCTAACTTCACCAAGGACAACATCGGTAAACCGATGGCGACCCTGTTCGTGGAGTACAAAGACAGCGGCAAGAAAGATGCAAACGGTCGTGCGGTGCTGGTGAAAGAGGAAGAGGTGATTAACATCGCCAACATCCAGTCTCGTCTGGGTAACAGCTTCCGTATTACCGGTATCAACAACCCGAACGAAGCGCGTCAGCTCTCCCTGCTGCTGCGTGCCGGTGCGCTGATTGCGCCAATTCAGATTGTTGAAGAACGTACCATTGGTCCAACTCTGGGTATGCAAAACATCCAGCAGGGTCTGGAAGCGTGTCTGGCCGGTCTGGTGGTCTCAATCCTCTTCATGATCTTCTTCTATAAGAAGTTTGGTCTGATTGCGACCTCCGCGCTGATCGCCAACCTGGTGCTTATCATCGGCATTATGTCCCTGCTGCCGGGGGCGACGCTGACCATGCCGGGCATTGCAGGTATCGTTCTTACCCTTGCGGTGGCGGTCGACGCCAACGTACTGATTAACGAACGTATCAAAGAAGAGTTGAGCAACGGTCGCTCTGTTCAGCAGGCGATTGACGAAGGCTATAAAGGCGCGTTCAGCTCCATCTTCGATGCGAACGTAACAACACTGATTAAGGTTCTTATCCTGTATGCAGTGGGTACTGGCGCGATCAAAGGCTTTGCGATTACAACCGGTATCGGTGTCGCAACGTCAATGTTTACCGCTATTGTCGGCACCCGTGCCATCGTGAACCTGCTGTACGGCGGCAAGCGCGTCAAAAAGCTGTCTATCTGAGGAGTGCGTTGTGGCACAGGAATATACTGTTGAACAATTGAACCACGGCCGTAAAGTCTGGGACTTTATGCGCTGGGACTACTGGGCCTTCGGCATTTCAGGTTTCCTGCTGATTCTGTCCATCGGCATTATGAGCGTGAAAGGCTTTAACTGGGGGCTGGATTTCACAGGCGGTACGGTCATCGAGATCTCCCTGGAAAAACCGGTCGATATGGACCAGATGCGCGAATCGCTGCAGAAAGCGGGCTTTGAAGAGCCGCTGCTGCAGAACTTCGGCAGCAGCCGCGACATCATGGTGCGTATGCCGCCGGTGCACGATGCCAACGGCAGCCAGGAGCTGGGCAGTAAGGTTGTTAGCGTGATTAACGAAACAACCAGCCAGAACGCGGCGGTCAAGCGTATTGAGTTCGTCGGCCCAAGCGTGGGTGCTGACCTGGCGCAGACCGGTGCGATGGCGCTGCTGGTAGCGCTGATCTCCATTCTGGTATACGTCGGTTTCCGCTTTGAGTGGCGACTGGCGGCCGGTGTGGTTATCGCTCTGGCGCACGACGTGGTGATCACCATGGGCATACTGTCGTTGTTCCACATTGAGATTGACCTGACGATTGTGGCATCCCTGATGTCCGTTATCGGTTACTCACTGAACGACAGTATCGTGGTATCTGACCGTATCCGTGAAAACTTCCGTAAGATCCGTCGCGGTACGCCGTACGAAATCTTTAACGTGTCGTTGACCCAGACGCTGCACCGTACCTTGATCACATCCGGTACCACTTTGATGGTGATCCTGATGCTGTTCCTCTTCGGTGGTCCGGTACTGGAAGGCTTCTCGCTGACCATGCTGATCGGTGTCACCATCGGTACGGCGTCGTCTATCTACGTCGCATCCGCTCTGGCACTGAAACTCGGCATGAAGCGCGAGCACCTGCTCCAGCAGAAAGTCGAGAAAGAAGGGGCGGATCAGCCGTCCATTCTGCCGTAAGGCGAGGTTTAGCGCGTTATCGAAATCCCGGTCTGTTGACCGGGATTTTTTTTATCTGCTCCTGACAAACACTCCTGACAGTATGCTGTCAGGAGCCCTGTCGTAGACTTCTTCTGAACCCAAACAACAGGCAGGAGAATATATGAAAAGCGTCATTAACTGGTTTGAAATTCCGGTCGCGGATATGGATCGCGCCATCAAATTTTATGAGCCGGTGATGCAGCTCGCGCTGCGTCGCGAGAAAATGGACTGTGCGGAGCTGGCCGTTTTCCCGCATGAGGATCCGTATACCGGCGGGGCGCTGGCAAAATTTGACGGCGTTACACCGTCTTTGCAGGGCGCTATTATCTACCTGCATACTGACAATCTGGCGGCCACGCTCGATCGCATCGCCTCTGCGGGCGGCGAGTGCGTGTTTGGCCCGCTGGAACTGCCGCATGGCATTGGCACTATCGCATTGTTTACCGACAGCGAGGGTAACCGCGTCGGCCTCCATCAACCTGCCTGAGAGCGGAATAAGATATGACCCGACGCGCTGACCGTTTGTTTCAGATTGTGCAGATCCTGCGGGGCAGGCGTCTGACAACGGCAGCGCATCTGGCGGACCGGCTTGGCGTGTCCGAGCGCACGGTCTACCGCGATATCCGCGATCTGTCGCTTTCCGGCGTGCCGGTGGAAGGTGAGGCGGGGAGCGGATATCGGCTGATGTCGGGTTTTGACCTGCCGCCGCTGATGCTGACTAATAAGGAGTCAGAGGCGCTGATCGTCGCGATTCGCCTGCTCAAAACCTGGGGAGGGGAATCGCTTTCGCGCGAGCTGGAGTCGGCTCAGGAGAAGGTGCTGGCTATCCTGTCCGAGGAGAGTCGTCGAAAGGCAGAGCAGACGCGGATCTACGCCCCGGACTTTTGCATGCAAAGCCACTCCCGCAGCGATTTTGACAGGATCCATCAGGCGATTTCCGCCCAGCGCGTGCTGGCGCTGCATTACCGTGATGAGGCCGGGCAGCTCTCTAAACGCGAGGTCCAGCCGCTGGGCTTGTTCTTCTGGGGGGAGCGCTGGCTGCTGGCGGCGTGGTGCGAACGGCGCGACGACTATCGCTGTTTCCGGCTCGACCGCTGTCTCAATATTGTGCAGACGGAGAGGCGGTTTAGCGAGAGTGCGGACAGATCGCTGGCGGATTTTTTGCGGAAGGTTAAGCAGTAAAAAGCCAGCTCTTGAGCTGGCTTTTTTTGCCCGGCGGCGAGGTAAAAGTAAAACGGCAACGAATGTTGCCGTTTTTTGTATTTGTTCCCTCTCCCTGTGGGAGAGGGGCAGGGTGAGGGCATCAGCCCGCACAGTCCCGAACAGGTTAGAAGTTATAACCTACAACCAGGTAGCCACCCCAACCGGTTGATTTTGACGTGAAGTCACCATCACCCCAGTTCACGGTATCTCCACCTTTCCACTGGCCGCCATTATGGAAATAACGCGCGACTACGGAGTAGTGCCAGTGATCGTAGTTCAGAGCCAGAACGTGGCTGGACGCGATAGAGTTGCTGGTACGGTTCTTGTCATCACCCAGATCTGAGCCCCAGTCGAAGTTGGTGAAGCCGATGTAGGTCAGCTGGCCACCCCAAACCTGAGTGATTGGCACAAAGTATTTCACTTTGAAACGGTAGCCATCCCACTCGTTTTCGTTGGAAGCGCCATAGTTCTGCCACTGGTATTTCGCGTACACGTTCAGAGACAGTCCCATAGGCAGACCGGTATCGATGTCTGTACCCAGACCCATGTACCAGGTGCTCTGACGGCTGCCTTTGTTATCACCCATATCGTAGATATAGTTGTTGGCGAAGTACCATTCTTTGAATGGACCAAAGCTCAGGTCAGTGCCCGTCAGCTTATCGATAGAGAAACGCGGTTCGATTTCCATGAACATTGGGGAACCGTCTGACCAGATACCTTTATCGTTGCCGTTGCCCCAGTCAAAAGTCTTAGGAATATCGATGTAGCCGTAGAAATCAAACCAGTCTTTTTTAGCAAACGCTTCGTATTCCAGGTAGACGTCGTTGTTCAGCTTTGGAGAAAAGCGCGTGTGGTAGCTGCCTACCACGTTAACGCTCTGGTGCCACCAGTCGGAGAGGTATTGTGGTTTATCGTTTTCCGCTGCGTTAACAGTGAAAGAAGAGGAGAGTGCCAGTACAGCGCCAGCTGCGAGTAATGTGTTTTTCATAATCATGCCACTGATTGAAATTCCCTTCCGGGAGTGAAAAATGCGCGAATTGCGTTTCTAAATATTTCGTGTTTCTGCGGTGCCTATTATAGGAATCCCTGCTCACAAAAATATGTGTTGTTTCACATATCTCTCACACGCGTAATCGATTGCGTTCACGTTTGCGTACTTTAAACGGGCGGGATTGTAGCGGCAATCATTTATGTTGCCAATCCATACGAAATGTAAATGTTAGCGGAGTGACATTTCACTCCGCTAAAGGGAGGGTTATTGCGCGGCGGGCTGGATATCGTGAATGCGGATGAAACCTAACCGATCCGGAGTGAGTCCGTTAAGCTGCAGCGGAATGTCAACATCGCTCGGAGCCAGCACGCTGGCCGGTGCGGTGAACAGCTGACTGTTAACATTCACCTCCTGGTAGCTCTCAGTGGTGCCCTGGATCTGTCCCCATTCGACGGTACCACTGAAGGCAGGCAACGGATCGTTGGACTCGCCCTGAATGCGTAATGTTGCGCGAGTACCATTTGCATTCGCCGCCACATTCACCAGAGACATTTTTAGCGTGCCAATCTGACTATTGAGACGCGCAGGCGTATTCGCTCCCGGCAGCAGATAAACCCCGCTGCTGGATTTGGCGTTTAGCGCGTTTTGCTGGGTGATCTTCACCGTTTCTTTGTTCAGTTTGTCCATCGCCGCATTGAGCGTGTTCACGCTCTGTTTCATCTGACGGACTTCGGTTTGCTGTGCACAGGCGCTAAGGGTGAAGAGGCTCCCCACCAGCAAAATTTTAAGGTAACGTCTTGTCATTGCGTTTATTTCCTTGAAATAACGGATCGCCTTAATGGTAGCCAGACTCGACGTGTCAGACATAGATCCTTTGTCTCAAAAAGCTCTTCCTTTGTTGTCAGGCCAGATCAGGGTAAAATGAAAATTAGTTAACCACATAACAGGGATACCGTATGCATTGCCCATTCTGCTCCGCTGTGGATACCAAAGTCATCGACTCTCGTCTTGTGGGCGAAGGGTCCTCCGTACGCCGTCGTCGGCAGTGTCTGGTGTGCAACGAGCGTTTCACGACCTTTGAGGTTGCAGAGCTGGTAATGCCGCGCGTGGTGAAAAGCAACGACGTGCGCGAGCCGTTTAACGAAGAGAAACTGCGCAGCGGGATGCTGAAGGCCCTGGAAAAACGTCCCGTCAGCGCGGATGACGTTGAGATGGCGTTAAACCACATAAAATCTTACCTTCGTGGTTTGGGTGAGCGTGAAGTGCCGAGCAAAATGATCGGTAACCTGGTGATGGAGCAGCTGAAAAAGCTCGATAAGGTTGCCTATATCCGCTTCGCCTCGGTCTACCGCAGCTTCGAAGACATCAAAGAGTTTGGCGAAGAGATCGCCCGCTTACAGGATTAAGCTCATGCAGGATGAGATTTACATGGCGCGAGCCATGAAGCTGGCGCAGCGCGGTCGTTTTACCACCCATCCCAACCCGAACGTCGGGTGCGTTATCGTTAAAGATGGCGAGATCGTGGGGGAGGGGTTTCACTATCGTGCCGGCGAGCCGCATGCCGAGGTTCATGCGTTGCGCATGGCGGGTGAGAAGGCGCGCGGCGCCACAGCCTACGTCACGCTGGAGCCCTGCAGCCATCACGGGCGTACGCCGCCGTGCTGCGAAGCGCTGATCGCGGCAGGCGTTTCACGCGTGGTCGCATCGATGCAGGACCCGAATCCGCAGGTTGCCGGACGCGGTCTGTATCGCCTGCAGCAGGAAGGCATCGACGTCAGCCATGGGCTGATGATGCAGGACGCGGAAGCGATCAACAAAGGCTTTCTGAAGCGCATGCGCACGGGGTTCCCGTATATTCAGCTCAAGCTGGGCGCCTCGCTGGACGGTCGTACGGCGATGGCAAACGGCGAAAGCCAGTGGGTAACCTCACCACAGGCAAGGCGCGATGTGCAACGTCTGCGCGCGCAAAGCCATGCTATTCTCACCAGCAGTGAAACCGTTTTGGCTGACGATCCGGCCATGACCGTGCGCTGGGACGAGCTGAATGCCGATACTCAGGCGCTGTACCCGCAGGAGAACCTGCGCCAGCCGCTGCGTATTATTATTGATAGCCAGAACCGGGTGACGCCGGAGCACCGCATCGTCCAGCAGCCGGGTGAAACCTGGATTGCCCGCACTAAAGAAGATACGCGCGAATGGCCGGAAGGCGTGCGCAGCATTATGGTGCCGGAGCATAACGGTCATCTGGATCTGGTGGTGCTGATGATGCTGCTCGGCAAGCAGCAGGTGAACAGCATCTGGGTGGAAGCGGGGCCAACGCTCGCCGGTGTGCTTTTACAGGCCGGACTGGTGGATGAACTGATTGTTTACGTTGCGCCTAAACTGTTAGGTCACGACGCGCGCGGCCTGTTTGTGCTGCCCGGCCTTGAAAAACTGGCCGACGCACCGCAACTCAAATTTAGCGAGATTCGTCCGGTAGGCCCGGATGTCTGCCTCCACTTAACGACAGCGTAATTGCTCCTGAAATAGGGAAGCAGTGCACAAAGTATTATGATAAAATCCGCCCCCCTGCGGGGCCAAATGAACCCGTAAAGGAAGAGTATGAACATTATTGAAGCTGCTGTAGCTACCCCGGACGCTCGCGTCGCCATCACCATTGCGCGTTTCAACAACTTCATCAACGACAGCCTGCTGGAAGGTGCGATTGACGCCCTGAAACGTATCGGCCAGGTTAAAGATGACAACATTACCGTTGTTTGGGTTCCAGGCGCTTACGAACTGCCACTGGCGGCGGGCGCGCTGGCGAAAACCGGTAAATACGACGCGGTGATTGCGCTGGGTACCGTTATTCGTGGCGGCACTGCGCACTTCGAATACGTTGCGGGCGGTGCAAGCAACGGTCTGGCACACGTTGCGCAGGATGCTGAAATTCCTGTCGCGTTCGGCGTGCTGACCACCGAAAGTATTGAACAAGCCATCGAACGTGCTGGCACCAAAGCCGGTAACAAAGGTGCAGAAGCTGCACTGACCGCGCTTGAAATGATCAATGTATTGAAAGCCATCAAGGCCTGATTTTTTTGTAAGGGGAATTCCGTGAAACCTGCTGCTCGTCGCCGCGCCCGTGAATGTGCCGTCCAGGCACTTTACTCCTGGCAGTTGTCCCAGAACGACATCGCTGATGTCGAATACCAGTTCCTGTCAGAACAGGACGTAAAAGACGTTGACGTTCTGTACTTCCGCGAACTGCTGTCGGGAGTGGCGACTAATAGCGCGTATCTCGATGGCCTGATGAAGCCATACCTGTCCCGTCTGCTCGAAGAGCTGGGCCAGGTGGAAAAAGCAGTGTTGCGTATCGCGCTGTTTGAGCTGTCTAAACGTGATGATGTGCCGTATAAAGTGGCCATCAACGAAGCGATCGAGCTGGCGAAAACCTTCGGCGCTGAAGACAGCCACAAGTTTGTAAACGGCGTACTTGATAAAGCAGCACCTGCGATCCGTCCCCACAAAAAGTGATCCGCAAACCGGAGTCCTGCATTGCCTGACGGGCAGTGCGGCTCCGGTTTTTTCTTTTATTTGCTGAGGCATAACGTATGGCATGCGGCGAATTCTCCCTGATTGCCCGTTATTTCGACCGTGTCAGAACCTCTCGTCTTGATGTTGAAACCGGCATTGGCGATGACTGTGCACTTCTCAATATTCCCGAAAAACAGACGCTGGCAATCAGCACCGACACCCTGGTGTGCGGCCGTCATTTCTTACCGGATATCGATCCTGCCGATCTGGCGTATAAAGCCCTGGCGGTTAACGTCAGCGATCTGGCGGCGATGGGTGCCGATCCCGCGTGGCTGACGCTGGCTCTGACCCTGCCAGAGGTGGATGAAGCCTGGCTGGAAGCCTTTAGCGATGCGCTGTTTGAGCAGCTTAGCTATTACGATATGCAGCTGATTGGCGGCGACACGACTGCCGGTCCGCTGTCGATGACGCTGGCGATCCACGGCTACGTGCCGCTCGGCCGCGCGCTAAAGCGCTCAGGTGCAAAACCGGGCGACTGGATCTACGTGACCGGTACGCCGGGCGACAGCGCGGCAGGGCTGGCGATCCTTCAGAATCGTTTAACGGTTGAAGATGCTGACGACGCGGCGTATCTGGTGAAACGCCATCTGCGGCCAACGCCGCGTATTTTGCACGGCCAGGCGCTGCGCGAACGGGCAAGCTCGGCTATCGATCTCTCTGACGGGCTGATCTCGGATCTCGGGCATATCCTGAAGGCCAGCGGCGTGGGCGCGCGCGTTGACCTGGATCTCTTCCCGCTGTCGGAGCAACTGCTTCGCCATGTAGAGCCTGAGCAGGCCCTGCGCTGGGCGCTGTCCGGTGGTGAAGACTACGAGCTGTGCTTCACGGTGCCTGAGCTCAACCGTGGAACGCTGGACGTGGCGTTAGCGCATCTCGGCGCGAAGTTTACCTGCATCGGTCAGATCATGCCGGAGAGTGAAGGGCTGAAGTTTGTGAAAGACGGTGCGCCCGTTACGCTGGACTGGAAAGGATACGATCACTTCGCGTAAGTTTGTGCGCGCTGTACTGCCGGGTGGCGGCTCCGCCTTACCCGGCCTACAAAAGATGGGCTTACTTAAACCCCACCACCGGATGCGGCTGATACGGTGTTTCCAGCTCGGCAACCTGCTCCGGCGTCAGCGTGATATCCACCGCATTCAGCAGCTCATCAAGTTGTTCTTCCCGCGACGTTCCAATAATCGGTGCCGCGACCCCGCGCTTGCCCAGCAGCCACGCCAGGGCCACCTGAGCGCGGGTTGCACCGGTATCGTCGGCGATCCCGGCTAAACGTTCGGCAATCAGCGCATCGCTGGCTTCTGTACCACCATAGAGTTTTTTTCCCACTTCATCCGATACCAGGCGAGCCGTGGTTTCACCCCATGGACGGGTCAGGCGGCCTCGAGCCAGCGGGCTCCACGGGATCACCGCCACGCCCTCCTGATGGCATAGCGGCAGCATCTCGCGTTCTTCTTCACGATAGATCAGATTGTAGTGATCCTGCATGGTGACAAAGCGCGCCCAGCCGTGCTGCGCCTGGAGATCCAGCGCCTGGGCAAACTGCGACGCGTGCATAGACGATGCGCCGATGTAGCGTGCTTTACCGGCTTTGACCACATCATTCAGCGCTTCAAGCGTCTCCTCGACTGGCGTGTTGTAATCCCAGCGGTGAATTTGCAGCAGATCGACGTAATCCATGTTCAGGCGTCTGAGGCTGTCATCAATGGAGCGCAGGATCTGCGCGCGAGAAAGGCCCTCAGCCAGGTCGCCCACCGGGTAGTAGACCTTGGTGGCGACGACGACGTCATCACGGCGGGCAAAGTCGCGCAGTGCGCGGCCGACAATTTCCTCGCTGCTGCCGTCGGAGTAGCTGTTGGCGGTGTCAAAGAAGTTAATGCCGCCCTCGATGGCGCGTTTGATAATCGGACGGCTGCTCTCTTCCGGCAGCGTCCAGGCGTGGTTTCCCCGATCGGGCTCGCCAAAGGTCATGCATCCCAGACAAAGTCGGGAAACCTTAAGGTCCGTTTTTCCTAATGTTGTGTATTGCACGGTTCCGCTCCTGCTGTTTAAACACCAGGTTTAAGCATAGCAGGAGCGGAAAAGGGGGAAGGGTCAGTCCAGCCAGGTACGGATTTTGGCTTCGATACCGGCGGCGTCCAGGCCTATCGCCGCACGGGCTTCGTCCTGAGTACCTTGCGGAATGAAGCGATCCGGCAGGCCGAGGTTCAGCACCGGCACGGCTTTACGGTTCGCCATCAGCACCTCGTTCACGCCGCTGCCCGCGCCGCCCATGATGGCGTTTTCTTCCAGCGTGACCAGCACGTCGTGGGTCTCAGCCATACTCAGGATCAGAGATTCATCGAGGGGCTTCACAAAGCGCATATCCACCAGGGTGGCATTCAGCGCTTCAGCCGCTTTCGCGGCCTCGGGCATCAGCGTGCCGAAGTTCATGATCGCCACTTTTTCACCGCGACGCTTAACCAGACCTTTACCGATCGGCAGTTTTTCCAGCGGCTGAAGCTCAACGCCTACCGCATTGCCGCGCGGGTAGCGAACGGCGCTTGGGCCATCCTGATAGTGGTAGCCGGTAAACAGCATCTGACGACATTCGTTCTCGTCGCTTGGCGTCATGACAACCATATCCGGAATACAGCGCAGGAACGACAGATCAAACGCGCCCTGGTGCGTCTGGCCGTCGGCACCGACGATGCCCGCACGATCGATAGCAAACAGTACCGGCAGCTTCTGAATCGCCACATCGTGGATCACCTGATCGTAGGCGCGCTGCAGGAAGGTGGAATAGATAGCGACAACGGGCTTGTAGCCGCCAATCGCCAGGCCCGCTGCAAACGTCACCGCATGCTGCTCGGCAATGGCGACGTCAAAATACTGGTCAGGGTATTTTCTGGAGAACTCCACCATGCCGGAACCTTCACGCATGGCCGGGGTGATCGCCATCAGCTTGTTGTCTTTGGCTGCGGTTTCGCACAGCCAGTCGCCGAAGATTTTGGAATAGCTCGGCATGCCGCCGCTGCTTTTTGGCAGACAGCCGCTGGACGGGTCAAATTTCGGTACCGCGTGAAAGGTGATCGGATCTTTTTCCGCCGGTTCGTAACCGCGCCCTTTTTTGGTCATGATATGCAGGAACTGCGGGCCTTTCAGGTCGCGCATGTTCTTGAGCGTGGTCACCAGTCCCAGCACGTCGTGACCGTCAACCGGGCCAATATAGTTAAAGCCCAGCTCTTCAAACAGGGTGCCCGGCACCACCATGCCTTTGATGTGTTCTTCGGTACGCTTGAGCAGCTCTTTAATCGGCGGTACGCCGGAGAAGACTTTCTTGCCGCCTTCGCGCAGCGAGGAGTAAAGCTTGCCGGAGAGCAGCTGGGCCAGATGGTTATTCAGCGCGCCGACGTTCTCTGAGATCGACATTTCGTTATCGTTGAGGATAACCAGCATGTCCGGCTTGATATCGCCCGCGTGGTTCATGGCTTCGAAGGCCATACCGGCGGTAATGGCGCCGTCGCCAATCACGCAGACGGTGCGGCGCTGCTTGTTCTCTTTCTCGGCGGCAACGGCAATACCGATGCCCGCAGAAATGGAGGTGGAGGAGTGGCCGACGCTCAGCACGTCATACTCGCTCTCACCGCGCCACGGGAACGGGTGCAGGCCGCCTTTCTGACGAATGGTGCCAATTTTATCGCGACGTCCGGTCAGAATTTTGTGCGGATAGGCCTGGTGTCCCACGTCCCAGATGAGCTGATCGAACGGCGTGTTATAGACGTAGTGCAGCGCCACGGTCAGCTCTACCGTGCCAAGCCCGGAGGCGAAATGGCCGCTGGAGCGGCTTACGCTGTCGAGCAGGTAGCGACGCAGCTCGTCGCACAGCTTCGGCAGGCTCTCTTTCGGCAACAGACGTAACTCCTGGGTGGAGTCAACTAACGCCAGTGTCGGGTATTTGGCAATATCAAAACTCATCAAAGGCTCATCGAGATATATAGTTTATTTATCACGCTGGATTATATAGTCCGCTAGCGCTTCCAGTGCCGAGGTATCCAGCGATTGCGCGGCCAGTTCATTTAGCGACTGGCGGGCATCGTCAATCAGATCCCGGGCTTTACGTTGGGCTTGCTCAAGACCCAGCAGGGCGGGGTAGGTACTTTTGCCAAGCTGCTGGTCCGCACCCTGACGTTTACCCAATGTTGCAGTATCGCCCACCACATCCAGAATGTCATCCTGAACCTGGAACGCCAGACCGATACTTTCTGCGTATCTGTCCAGAATCGGCAGGGCTTTGCGCCCTTGTTCACCCGCGCTCAGCGCGCCCAGGCGAACGGCGGAACGAATCAACGCCCCGGTTTTATGGCGGTGAATACGCTCCAGCTGTTCCAGATTAACCTGACGTCCTTCCGCTTCAAGATCCAGCGCCTGTCCGCCGCACATGCCGGCCACGCCGCTGGCCATTGCCAGTTCGGAGATCATCGCCAGGCGGTCGCGGTCGGCCACTTCCGCCATCGGCGCGTCGCTCAGAATCGAGAACGCCAGCGTTTGCAGGGCATCACCCGCCAGAATGGCATTCGCCTCGCCAAACTTGATATGGCAGGTGGGTTGACCCCGACGCAAATCGTCGTCGTCCATGGCCGGGAGATCGTCGTGGATCAGCGAGTAGGCGTGGATGCACTCAACGGCGGCTGCCGGGGCGTCCAGCGTGTTATCGCTGATGCCAAACATATTGCCTGTGGCGTAGACCAGGAACGGGCGCAGGCGCTTTCCACCCAAGAGTGCGCCATAGTGCATGGCTTCAACCAGAGGAGTGTTCTGAAAAGGCTGTGGCGCAATAAAACGGCGCAGGGCGTCGTTGGCGCGTACGACACGCGCCTGAAGCTCGTTGGCAAAATCCATTTACTCGGCGTCCGGTGTGAAAGGCGTGGTTTTCGCGTCTTCGCTGTCGGAAAGCAGGATCTGCACGCGCTGCTCGGCCTGCTGCAGTTTGACCTGCCCCTGGCGCGCCAGCTGCACGCCACGCTCGAATTCGTTGAGCGCCTCTTCCAGCGGGAGATCGCCGCTTTCAAGACGGGTAACGATTTGCTCCAGTTCACTCAGCGCAGTTTCGAAACTGGCCGGTGCGTCGTTCTTCTTCGGCATAGTGAATTGACTCTTATATTCTCAGCCCCGACATGGTAACGGACTCAGGGCAATTATCAAATAACGCGCAATGTGCACAGGAGCGGCGCGATGGTGGTATACTTGCGCGCCTGGATGCAGCCACGGGTGTGGGCTGCTGTACTCTTTTCCATTACAAGCCTTAATACGCTTGCCTAAGAAACATTGCCGCCATGAAGTTTATCATTAAATTGTTCCCTGAAATCACCATCAAAAGCCAATCTGTGCGTTTGCGCTTTATTAAAATTCTCACCGGGAACATTCGTAACGTATTAAAGCACTACGACGAAACCCTCGCCGTGGTGCGCCACTGGGACCACGTTGAAGTGCGCGCCAAAGACGAAAATAAACGTCAGGATATTCGCGACGCGCTGACCCGTATTCCGGGGATCCACCATATCCTGGAAGTGGAAGATGTTCCGTTCAGCGATATGCACGACATCTTCGAGAAAGCGCTGGTGCAGTACCGCGACCAGATCGAAGGCAAAACCTTCTGCGTGCGCGTGAAGCGTCGCGGTAAGCACGAGTTCAGCTCTATTGAAGTGGAACGTTACGTCGGCGGCGGTTTGAACCAGCACGTTGAAACGGCGCGCGTTCGTCTGACCAACCCGGACGTAACCGTGAACCTGGAGATCGAAAACGATCGCCTGCTGCTGGTGAAAGGGCGCTATGAAGGTATCGGCGGCTTCCCGATTGGCACCCAGGAAGACGTATTGTCTCTGATCTCCGGCGGCTTCGACTCCGGCGTCTCCAGCTATATGCTGATGCGTCGCGGCTGCCGTGTGCACTACTGCTTCTTCAACCTGGGCGGCGCGGCGCACGAAATCGGCGTTCGTCAGGTCGCGCATTACCTGTGGAACCGCTTCGGCAGTTCCCACCGCGTGCGTTTCGTGGCGATCAACTTCGAACCTGTGGTCGGCGAAATCCTCGAAAAAGTGGACGACGGCCAGATGGGCGTGGTGCTGAAGCGCATGATGGTGCGTGCGGCGTCCAAAGTTGCCGAGCGCTACGGCGTACAGGCGCTGGTCACCGGTGAAGCGCTGGGCCAGGTGTCCAGCCAGACGCTGACCAACCTGCGTCTGATCGACAACGTGTCTGATACGCTGATCCTGCGCCCGCTGATCTCCCACGATAAAGAGCACATCATCGATCTGGCGCGCGAAATCGGTACCGAAGATTTTGCCCGCACCATGCCGGAATACTGCGGCGTGATCTCAAAAAGCCCAACGGTGAAGGCGGTGAAGGCGAAGATCGAAGCGGAAGAAGAGAACTTCGATTTCAGCATTCTGGAAAAAGTGGTGGATGAAGCGTCCAACATCGACATCCGCGAGATTGCCCAGCAGACCGAGCAGGAAGTCGTTGAAGTTGAAACCGTGAGCGGTTTCGGCGCTAACGATGCGATTCTGGATATCCGCTCCATTGACGAGCAGGATGACAAGCCGCTTCAGGTTGAAGGCGTCGACGTGGTTTCTCTGCCGTTCTATAAGCTGAGCACCAAGTTTGGCGATCTCGACCAGAGCAAAACGTATCTGCTGTGGTGCGAGCGCGGGGTGATGAGTCGCCTGCAGGCGCTGTATCTGCGCGAACAGGGCTTTGCGAACGTGAAGGTGTATCGCCCGTAGTTTTTTGCCGGGGAGTGCGGCCTGAAGCCCTCACCCCGGCTCTCTCCCATAGGGAGAACACCTATTCGTAATAATTATAAATCCCCGCCGGCATCACCAGCGACGACGCCACTTCGTACGCTTTCTCGCGCCCGACCAGCAGGTCAATAATCTTTAAGCCAAAATCAATCGCGGTGCCTGGCCCCTGGCTGGTCAGCAGGTTGACGCGCGGGTCCCAGACGACGCGTTTATCCACCCAGTGCTCTTCCGGGATCGTATCCTTCAGCCCCGGGAAGCCTGTCATATTGCCGATGGGGAAGATATCGTGCGGAACCAGAACCGTTCCTGCTGCGGCACAGATTGCCGCGACGATGCGGCCGGATAAATGAAACTGACGCACGGTCTCGACCAGCAGCGGGCTATCGCGAAAACATTCCGCGCCTTTTAAGCCGCCGGGCAGCACGATGATGTCGTAATCGCCGTCAGCCACCTGAACGAGGGGGGCATCCGCAAGGATTTTCACCCCGCGCGAGCAGGTGATTGCCAGATTACCGTCGCTGGCGACGCTGGCGGTGGTGACCTTAATGCCGCCGCGCACCATCAAATCAATGGTGGTGACCGCTTCCATCTCTTCGCTACCAGGGGCGAGGCAGATCAGTGCTGACGCGCTCATATTCACTCTCCTTACGTTTAACCAGGTCATACAGACGGGCGTTTTCCGGCACGGAAATGCCGTGCGCGCGGGCGCGTTTTAGCAGATAGCCGGTAATGTAGTCGATCTCCGTGTGGCGTAAAGCCCGAACATCCTGCAGCATCGAGGAGATGTTTTCTGCCGTGCTCTCAATGACCTGCTCGACATAACAGCGCAAATCGTCGGCCGAGGTATGCAGGCCTTCCCGCTCAACGACCGCCGCGACTTCCGCACACAAAATCGCAACGTCCTGCGGATGATTTTTCAGCTCCCCGTTCGGGCAATTCCACAGCGCCGTCAGCGGATTGATTACGCAATTTACCGCCAGCTTGCGCCACAGCTGAGGGCGGATGTTGTTGTGCCAGGCGACGTCCGGCAGCACCTTCTGCAGCACATCGGCAAGATAGCTGTAATCTCCATCCTGAGTTCTGGCGGGCCCGATGTGCGTCACGCCGCTGGCGACATGCACGATGATGTTGCCGTCGCGACGGGCAGCGTGCGTGGTCGTCGCCATCAGCAGGGGCTGCGGGACGTTTTTCAGCTCATCAAGGGTCCCCATGCCGTTATGCAGCAGCAGTATGGGCGAAGTGGGGGGGAGCTGCGCGGCCAGTGTCTTTACCGCGTCTGAGACCTGCCACGCTTTGAGCGTCACCAGTAAAAGATCGCTTTGCGCCAGGAAATCAGGATCGTTCGCGGTGAGGGATTCGTTAAAGATGCTTCCGTCTTCACCAATCAGGTTTACACTGCAATAGGGCTGGGGCACGCGCAGCCAGCCCTGAACCTCATGTCCGTGCTTGCACAGCGCGGTCAGCCACAGCTGACCAAGCGCTCCGCATCCGAGCACCGTAATTTTCATTGTTCCTCCTCACCTGCAACTGCGCCAGGTGTTACAGCTTAATTATACAGCTAAGCTTCTGTTGAGTTATGCCTCGTAGCGGGTATTATGCAACGCAACAAAAGTGAAGGGAGAAGAAAAGATGCCATCTTTCGATATTGTTTCCGAAGTTGATATCCAGGAAGTTCGCAACGGCGTTGAGAACGCAACCCGCGAAGTTGAGTCACGTTTCGATTTTCGTGGCGTTGAGGCGTCGTTTGAGCTGAACGACGCAAATAAGACCATTAAGGTGCTGAGCGAGTCTGATTTCCAGGTGAATCAGCTGCTCGACATTTTGCGCGCCAAGCTGTTAAAGCGCGGCATCGAAGGGACGTCTCTGGACGTGCCGGAAGAATTTGTGCACAGCGGTAAAAACTGGTTTGTTGAAGCCAGGCTGAAGCAGGGCATCGAGAGCGCGGTGCAGAAGAAGATCGTTAAGCTTATTAAAGATAGCAAGCTGAAGGTGCAGGCGCAGATCCAGGGCGAAGAAATTCGCGTGACCGGTAAGTCCCGCGATGACCTCCAGTCCGTAATGGCGCTGGTGCGCGGCGGCGATCTTGGGCAACCGTTCCAGTTTAAAAACTTCCGCGATTGATATAAAAAAGCCCGGTTTAACCGGGCTTTTTTTCACGCTTTGAGCGCCTGCTCAACCTCGAAGCGGTTGGTCATTTTACTGTCTATTTTGACGTAAGCGCTGCGCTCTTCCGGGACGATGAGCACTTCTGTCACACCCTCTTTGGCTTCCAGACGCTGCTTCAGCATATCGCTGATTTCCACATCATCCGGGATTTCCACGCGCAGGCTGCTCACGTAGCGCGGCTCTTTCATGGTGCTGGCGACCAGTAGCCAGACTGTTGCCAATAGCGCACCGGCGAGGAACACGGTTTGTGAATCAAACAGGCCGTCCACCCAGCCGCCGAGCGAGCCGCCGATCGCCACGCCGAGAAACTGGCTGGTGGAGTAGATGCCCATCGCGGTGCCTTTATATCCGGCGGGGGACTCTTTGCTGATCAGCGACGGCAGTAGGGCTTCCATCAGGTTAAAGGCCAGGAAGAACAGCTGTACGCCGGCAATCAGTTCCCAGAAGTGCGGGCCGGCACCCCAGAGCACAATTTCGGCAATCAGCAGGACCGCCACGCAGCCCACGAAGACGCGCTTCATTTTGCGCTTCACTTCGGCGTAGATGATGAACGGCACGACGGAGACAAACGAAATCAGCATCGTGACCAGATAGATTTTCCAGTGCTCAGCCGCCGGGAAACCCGCTGCGGCAAGCTGGCCGGGCAGGGCGACAAAGGTCGACATCAGCAGGATGTGCAGACACATAATGCCAAAGTTAAGCTTGAGCAGGCGCGGCTCGACAATCACTTTGCTGAAGCAGCCTTTTACCATCCCCGATTCGCGGTTCAGGACGTGGTTTTTGCTGTCCGGCACGACCCACAGGGTTAAGGCAATACCGATGGTCGCCAGCACGGCAATCATCCAGAACAGGGCGTGCAGACCCAGCGTGTGCGTAATGATGGGGCCCAGCACCATCGCAATCGCAAAGGTCACGCCAAAGCTCACGCCGATGAACGCCATCGCTTTAGTGCGGTTTTGCTCGCGGGTTAAGTCGGACAGCAGCGCCATCACCGCGGCGGCAATCGCGCCGGAACCTTGCAGGGCGCGGCCGAGAATAATCCCCCAGATGGAGTGGGAGAGGGCGGCAATCACGCTTCCGAGCACAAAGACCAGCAGCCCGCCGACGATCAGCGGCTTTCGGCCCACCCGGTCAGACAGCAGGCCAAAGGGGATCTGGAAAACCGCCTGCGCCAGACCGTAGATGCCGATCGCGAGTCCAATCAGCGCCTCGCTGGCCCCCTGCAGCGCCATACCGTACGTGGTCAGAACAGGCAGGACCATAAACATGCCAAGCATCCGTAGCGAGAAGACAGTCCCTAAGCCCCAGGTCGCGCGTAGCTCGCCTGGCGTCATTTTATAATCGTTCATTACCACCTCAGTTCAAAAGCAGGCCATAGTGTAGTGCGGGGAAGGGGCGGGGTAAATAAAGGGTTATTTAACAAATATTACATGCGTTATTAGTAGATTCAGTGAATAAAAAAGGGTGCCGAAGCACCCTTTTATTGACCTGTTTGGCTTACCAGACGTAAGTCAGCAGGTTGTGTGAATCTGGCACCATGAAGTCCACGGACATCATCACGGACAGCGAGGTGATGGCCACAATCGAGAACACAAACAGCTTGCGCGCCCAGACTTTGTCATCTTCCACTTTGTAACCGCGCAGCGCCATACCGAGCCACCAGACGCTCACCGCAGCCGCTACCGCCAGATATTTATACCCGGCGTAACCACCCAGAGAGAGCATCAGCGTTGCCACGGCAAAGGCGATGATGTACAGCGTGATGTGGTTCTTGGCAACAGAAATGCCTTTCACGACCGGCAGAACCGGGATGTTCGCTGCCTGATAATCCTTAAAGCGGAAAATCGCGATGGCATAGGAGTGCGGCATCTGCCACAGGCTAAAGATAGCCAGCAGGATCAGCGCACCGCTGTCTAACTCGTTCGTGACCGCGCAGTAGCCAATCACCGGCGGCGCAGCGCCGGAGAGAGAACCAATCAGCGTGCCGTAGACGGAGTGGCGTTTCATATACAGGCTGTAGACGCCCACATACACCACGAACCCCATCACCCCCAGCCAGCAGGCCAGCGGGTTAGCACCAAACCACAGCAGCATAAAGCCAGCAATACCCAGCAAGGTGGCGTACACCAGCGAGACGGAAGGGGCGATCAGGCCTTTCACCAGCACCCGATTTTTGGTCCTTTCCATCTTCTTGTCGATATCCATGTCGATGTAGTTGTTAAATACACAACCGGACGCAACAACCAGTGACACACCGACCAGCGTGTAGATAAAGAGGGTGTAATCAATGCTGCCCTTAGAGGCCAGCAGGAACCCTCCGATCACGGAGATCAGGTTGCCAAAGATGATGCCTGGTTTCGTTACTTGCAGGTATTGCTTAAACATACTCGCCGCTCTTAGTGAACCATCATGTTGTAGTTGAGGTTCCACATAATCCAGATGGAACCGACTACCAGGATAGCGATGATAATCACGGTAAAGATAAAGGCGGTCATATTCCAGCCTTCATCGGACTTGGTGTTCATGTGCAGGAAGCAAACCAGATGCACCAGAATCTGAATCACCGCGGTCACCAGGATTGCACCCAGAATAACCGGTTTAGACGCAGAACCGCTCATCACCATCCAGAACGGGATCACCGTCAGGATGATCGACAGGATGAAACCTGTCATGTAGGTTTTTACGCTACCGTGGGAAGCGCCATGATCGTTTGAATGACTCATTACATCGCCCCCATCAGATATACAACAGAGAACACACAGATCCACACCACGTCCAGGAAGTGCCAGAACAGGCTCAGGCACATGATACGGGTACGGTTAGTGCTGGTCAGGCCGCGACGGGATACCTGGAACATCAGTACCGCCATCCAGATCAGACCAGAGGTCACGTGCAGACCGTGGGTACCGACCAGCGCGAAGAACGCGGACAGGAAGCCACTGCGATCCGGACCGAAACCTTCCAGAATCAGGTGATGGAATTCATAGATTTCCATCCCGATAAATCCAGCACCAAACAGCCAGGTCAACGCCAGCCAGGACACAACCTGGCTCTTGTTGTTTTTGTACATGGCGATAGCCGCCATGCCGTAGGTGATGGAGCTGAATAACAGCAATGCGGTTTCAACCAGAACGAACGGCAGTTCAAAGATGTCCTTGCCAGCCGGGCCGCCCGCCGTGCCGTTCACCAGAACGGCGTAGGTCGCGAACAGACAGCAGAACAGAATGCAGTCGCTCATCAAGTAGATCCAGAAACCGAAGACTTTGGTCGGTCCTGTATCGTGGTGCGCATGTTCATGCGCGTGGGCAGTTGAGTGCGCCAGAGTATCAGTTGCCATTTTTCAGCCCCGCTTTAGAAATCTCGTCGAAATGCTGATTTTCCAGCTTCTCAACTTCACGGACTGGTACGTAGTAGTCCACGTCCTCGTCAAAGCTCTTCACAATC
Source organism: Enterobacter cloacae complex sp. S3 (assembly GCF_014930495.1). Lineage (NCBI taxonomy): Bacteria > Pseudomonadati > Pseudomonadota > Gammaproteobacteria > Enterobacterales > Enterobacteriaceae > Enterobacter > Enterobacter cloacae complex sp. S3. The sequence continues at coordinate 133,151 of NZ_JADBRD010000015.1, forward strand.
CAGCTGATTACGATGCCGGCGAAGCCAACAATCGCCATCCACCAGATGTGCCAGATCATTGCGAAACCAAATACCGTTGCGAAGGCGGCAATCACAATGCCCGCACCGCTGTTTTTCGGCATGTGGATTTCTTCGTAATGAGCAGGTTGCTTGTATGCTTCACCTTTTTCTTTCATTTCCCAGAATGCGTCGCGTTCATGAACCTGCGGCACGATGGCAAAGTTATAGAAAGGAGGTGGAGAAGAGGTCGCCCACTCCAGCGTACGGCCACCCCATGGGTCACCGGTCAGGTCACGGTTCTGGTCGCGGTCGCGAATAGACACGTAGAACTGAATCAGCTGAGACGCGATACCGCAGGCAATCAGCACGGCGCCGCCCGCTGCAACCATCAGCATTGGGTGGAACTGAGGATCGATCTGCTGGCTCAGACGACGGGTCATACCCATGAAGCCCAGCACGTACAGCGGCATAAATGCTACGAAGAAGCCGATGATCCAGAACCAGAACGCGCGTTTACCCCATTTTTCGTTCAGCGTGAAGCCGAACGCTTTTGGCCACCAGTAGGTTACGCCAGCGAAGCAGCCGAAGACCACGCCACCGATGATAACGTTATGGAAGTGCGCAATCAGGAACAGGCTGTTGTGCAGAACGAAGTCAGCACCTGGTACCGCCAGCAGTACGCCGGTCATCCCACCTACGGAGAAGGTCACGATGAAGCCGATGGTCCACAGCATCGCTGAGTGGAACACGATACGGCCCTGGTACATGGTGAACAGCCAGTTGAAGATCTTCACCCCGGTAGGGATGGCGATAATCATGGTGGTAATACCGAAGAAGGCGTTTACGTTCGCGCCCGCACCCATGGTGAAGAAGTGGTGCAGCCAAACAATGAACGACAGAACGGTAATACACACGGTTGCCCACACCAGAGAGGTGTAACCAAACAGACGTTTACGCGAGAAGGTTGCCGCGATTTCGGAGAACACACCGAACACAGGCAGAACCAGAATGTACACTTCCGGGTGACCCCAGGCCCAAATCAGGTTGATGTACATCATCATGTTGCCACCCATATCATTCGTGAAGAAATGGGTGCCCAGGTAGCGGTCCAGGGTCAGCAGCGCGATGGTGACGGTCAGAATTGGGAAGGAGGCTATAATCAGGATGTTGGCGCACAGAGATGCCCAGGTAAATACCGGCATCTTGAACATGGTCATGCCTGGGGCACGCATCTTGATAATGGTCACGAAGAAGTTGATACCGGTCAGGGTAGTACCGACACCGGAGAGCTGAAGCGCCCAAATCCAGTAGTCGACGCCAACGCCCGGACTGTACTCAATTCCTGACAGCGGCGGGTAAGCCAGCCAGCCGGTCTGCGCGAATTCGCCCACACCCAGTGACAGGTTAACCAGGATAACGCCGACAACCGTGAACCAGAAGCTCAGGTTGTTCAGGAACGGGAACGCCACGTCGCGCGCGCCGATTTGCAGCGGAACGACAACGTTCATCAGACCGATAACCAGCGGCATCGCCACGAAGAAGATCATGATAACGCCGTGGGCGGTAAAGATCTGATCGTAGTGGTGCGGTGGCAGGAAGCCGGCTTCGCCCGCAGAAGCGAGTGCCTGCTGGCTACGCATCATGATCGCATCCGCAAAGCCACGAATTAACATGACGATACCGACGATGCAGTACATGATACCGAGTTTTTTGTGGTCAACCGAAGTCAGCCACTCGTTCCACAGGTAGCTCCACTTACCGAAGTAAGTGATCAGGGCCAGTAAGGCCGCGCCACCAATGATAATTGCAGCCACCGTAACCACGATAATCGGTTCATGGTAGGGCACTGCATCCAGTGTCAATTTTCCGAACATTTTCTTCCTCGGCCCCTTAGTGAGCGGTTTCCGCGTGGCTCATGTCCATGCCTTCCATACCTTCGTGCGCGCTGTGCTCGCCTTCAGGCTGGGTCATGTCCATGCTCTTGCCGTGATCCATAAATTTGCCAATAACGTCTTTGAACAAATCTGGTTTCACATTAGAGAAGTACTCCACCTTGTTGTATTCGCTTGGTGCAGCCACTTTTTCGAACGCCGCCATGTCAGACATGGTGTTTGGAGACTGCTTCGCTTTTTCAACCCACTGGTCGAAAGCGGCACGGTCTGGCGTCGCAATAGCTTTGAACTTCATACCTGAGAAGCCCGGGCCGCTATAGCTGGCGGAGATACCATCATAGGTGCCTGCTTCATTCGCGATCAGGTGCAGGTTGGTCTGCATACCGGCCATCGCGTAAATCTGGCTACCCAGACGTGGGATGAAGAAGGAGTTCATTACGGAGTTGGAGGTCACTTTGAACTGAACCGGAGTGTTCGCCGGGAAGGCGATTTCATTCACGGTAGCAATACCCTGCTCTGGATAGATGAAGAACCATTTCCAGTCCATGGAGACCACTTCAATGGTAATAGGTTTCTCATCGTGAACCAGCGGTTTGCTTGGCTCAAGTGCGTGAGTGGTTTTCCAGGTCAGTACGGCAAGGAACAGGATGATCAGAATAGGTACCGTCCAGACCACAGCTTCCACTTTATTGGAGTGTGACCAGTTAGGGCTATACTTCGCATCTTTATTGCTCGCACGATACTTCCAGGCGAAACCAACAGCCATCAAAATGGCAGGAATAACCACAATCAACATCAGGCCAAAAGCCGTCAATATCAGTGAACGTTGTTCCAGTCCAATCTGTCCTTTGGGGTCTAGTAGTGCAGAATCGCAGCCACTGAGTAATACAGTGCCCGCGAATAATGACAACCATCCCAAACTTTTATTGTATTTCCCGAGTCTCATTTAACGACCTCAATTCCACGGAGTCTGGTGGCGTTTAAAGTGTGCGGGCATTTTACGGGAAGGTTACATTACTGTAAACATCATTAGGCCTGTGTCAGGAAGGTGTTACCGGGTTCTGCCGCACGTGTCACAAGTGTTGCAAATTATGTCGGTTTTTATGACCGAAGCCGCATGGCATGGGCTTTATAACGAAAGGACCCCCAAGCATACCCTAAAAGGGGCAATTGGTATAACCATTGTTGAAAATAAACAAAAAATTAACAATTAATTATCAATAAAAAGACATCTGAAAAACGAAAAATCAAACTCTCGTATGCTGAATCGTTTAATGAAAAATAGCGTTTTGGAATGGGAGCCAATAATTTCTAAATCTTATCCCGCACAAAACAACAAATATTTTTTTTGCGCCTGGCGGCTATTTCGCCGTTATAATTTCGGTTAGTGATTACAACGGGAAATAACCTTTCGCATTTTTCTTCAGGTCATCTGCGTTTTACGCAACGCCATGAAATCAAGCAGACCTCCGGTCAGGATCCCGGCGATAGCCAGCAGGGCGCCTGCGTCCAGCAGAAGGGCTTCGAAAGGGAGTACCAGAGAGGTGCTGGCATTGATAATAAGCACCACAAGCCAGAGCGCCAGAGCAATGCAGCCCGCCATTAACAGACGTAGCGCAAAACGATAGGCGCGGCGATATTCGGTGCGCGGCATAAAATGTTCTGTCCGCTGGGTATATTCCAGCGTCTGACGGCAGACCAGCAGCAATAAAATTCCCGGCACGGCAGCCACGACCGAGAAGAGATAAAATGTTGGCCAGCCATGGGCTTCCACGAACCAGCCGGCAATCGGGCCAACGTACACCCGGCCAACGGCGGAGAGCGCCGAGAGCAGCGCGAACTGGGTAGCGGAAAACGACTTGTTGCACAGGGTCATCAACAGGGCGACAAACGCCGCTGTGCCCATGCCGCCGCAAAGGTTTTCGAAGAACACCGCAGCGGCCATGCTGATCGTATGTTTGTCGGTAATTGACAGCAGCCAGTAGCCTGCGTTAGAGGCGCCCTGAAGGATGCCGAAAATCAGCAGCGCGCGAAACAGCGTCAGGCGCTGCATCAGTACGCCGCCATAAAGTGCGCCGACAATGGTCGCAAACAGCCCCAGCGTTTTATTCACCACACCCACTTCACCGGCGTCAAAACCGACGCCCCGGATCAGGAAGGTGGTGGTGAGGCTCATGGCAAAGGCATCACCCAGCTTATAAAGGACGATGAGCAGCAGGATCAGCCAGGCGTTGTTGCGGCCAAAGAAGTCACGGAGCGGTTCGGCGACGGCCTGCTCCAGCGAGCGGGGAACCGGGATGACGTCACTCGGTTCGGGCGCGAACAGCGTCGCGATAATGCAGGGGATCAGCAGGGCGGCCATCAGCCAGTACATGCCCTGCCAGCCTAGGTAACGGTCGGCGAGCCACAGTGCCAGCCCGCCGGAGACCAGCATCCCGAGGCGATAGCCCAGCACGCTGATTGCCGCGCCGGCGCCGCGCTCTTCCGCAGGTAGCACGTCCGTCTTCCAGGCGTCGAACACGATATCCTGAGAGGCGGAACAGAAGGCAATCACCACCGCAAGCGCTGCCATCCAGCGAAGCTGGGTGGTGGGTTCAAGAAACCCCATTGCCGCAATAGCCAGCAGCAGCAGGATCTGCGTCATCACTAGCCAGCCGCGTCGACGTCCGAGGAAAGGCGGCGTGTAGCGATCCATGACCGGAGACCACAGGAACTTAAAGACATAGGCCTGGCCGACAAGCGAGAAGAAACCGATGGTTTTAAGATCGATGTTCTCAACCGTCATCCACGCCTGAAGCGTGCCGGAAGTGAGTGCGAGGGGTAAACCCGAGGCGAAGCCGAGGATCAGCAGGATCGCTGATTTCGGTTGCTGGAAAATGCGTAAGTAATGGCTGGACATGTTCTTATAAAACTGACCCGGTGATACACCGGGTCAGAGAGCGGGATTAACGCGCGTTCTGCTTGATGAAGTCGTGAATGCTGGTGTCCTGCGCCATATCGGCGATGGTATCGGTCAGCACGCTGTTCACGGCGTTAGCAATGTTCTGGTTAGAAGCCTGGAAGGCACCTTCAACAGAGTAGCTGGCGCGGTAGTTTTTAGTCATCTTGTTGCCATTCTTCGCGGTGGCAATGATGGCGATATCCGCTTTGGTCGCAATGTTGTAGCGCACGTTGCCCTGAGACACGTCAGCGTACAGGTTATTCACGATGATCTGCAGATCAACCGCGCCGCTTGGGCCAATCATATAGCCGCGAGCGGTCATCTGTTTCTCCAGCACTTCTTGGAGCAGGAAGCGCAGGTCGCGGGAGGCGGTGAGAGTAACCTGCTGGTTATCGCGGGTCACTTTAGCCAGCGCCTGATCCTGACGCTGATCGGCACCGTTAATGCTCACGGTGACGCCCATCAGGCTTGGGTCCTGCTGAGGCAGAGTGATTTTTGGTGAGACATCAATGGTGGTAGGCGGGGTAGCACAGCCTGCCAGCATAAAAAGGGCTACCAACGGAAAGAAGAGTTTTTTTAACATTTTCGGGTTCTCAACGAATCGTAAGCATATAAAGAGAAAAATTGCCGCCATCATAACATCGCCAACGGCGAGGGGAAGTGGTCAACGCATGTAAATTCATCGCCTTGTCCGAAAACTGACCAGTTCACCGTTTTTCCCAATCCGTGTATGACAAAACGTATGAGTCTCACAGTGAACTTCATTCGTTTGAATGAGAAAATCAGACGAAAGCTAAATATTTGTTGTCAAGGTGTAATGGAAACGGTAAAAGCGGCTAACATTTAAAGGGATGGGTGACATCCTGGCGTTGTCGGAGGAGTAATTTCATGATGATACGTGAGCATATAGAAGATAAATTAAGGGCAGCGTTCAACCCTGTGTTCCTCGAAGTCGTCGACGAAAGCTATCGTCATAACGTGCCGGCAGGTTCTGAAAGCCACTTTAAAGTGGTTCTGGTTAGCGATCGCTTCACGGGAGAACGTTTCCTGAATCGACACCGCTTGATCTACAGCACCTTGACGGAAGAACTCTCCACGACCGTGCATGCGCTGGCACTGCATACCTACACCATTAAGGAATGGGAAGGCCTGCAGGATACGGTTTTCGCATCGCCGCCCTGTCGCGGTGCAGGCACTATCGCCTGATAAATCGGATTTGCAACGGCTGGAGCTTTTCCAGTATGTTGCTTACAGATTTCCTCAAAACGGCCTCCGGGCCGTTTTGTTTTGTCTGAGTTTTGAGCGGATGGTGCGATTTTAAGGCTAAAAATAGCCTTAAAGTGTGAAAAAAGCCGCAGCAACATGCCCCAACCGTTCTCGACTCACCTAAGTGATGCCGCTATAATGCCGCGTCTTATTGAATGTCTTCGGGATGATTCTGGCGACAGGGAATGTGAATCTGCACTAAGAGAGCATCCCGGTATAACAGACAGATTCAGAGTTGACCGAGCACTGTGATTTTTTTGAGGTAACAAGATGCAAGTTTCAGTTGAAACCACTCAAGGCCTTGGCCGCCGTGTAACGATTACTATCGCTGCTGACAGCATCGAAACTGCTGTGAAAAGCGAGCTGGTCAACGTAGCAAAAAAAGTACGTATTGACGGCTTCCGCAAGGGCAAAGTACCAATGAATGTTGTTGCTCAGCGTTATGGCGCTTCCGTGCGTCAGGATGTGCTGGGTGAACTGATGAGCCGTAACTTTATTGATGCGATCATCAAAGAAAAAATCAATCCGGCCGGCGCGCCTAACTACGTTCCAGGCGAATACAAACTGGGCGAAGACTTCACTTACTCCGTTGAGTTTGAAGTGTACCCGGAAGTTGAGCTGAAAGGTCTGGAATCTATCGAAGTTGAAAAACCAGTTGTTTCCGTGACTGACGAAGACGTTGACGGCATGCTGGATACCCTGCGCAAACAGCAGGCGAACTGGAAAGAGAAAGAAGGCGCTGTTGACGCTGAAGACCGTGTCACCATCGACTTCACCGGTTCTGTAGACGGCGAAGAGTTCGAAGGCGGTAAAGCGTCTGACTTCGTACTGGCGATGGGCCAGGGTCGTATGATCCCAGGCTTCGAAGACGGTATCAAAGGCCACAAGGCTGGCGAAGAGTTCACCATCGACGTGACCTTCCCGGAAGAATACCACGCTGAAAACCTGAAAGGGAAAGCAGCGAAGTTCGCTATCAACCTGAAAAAAGTTGAAGAGCGCGAACTGCCAGAACTGACTGAAGAATTCATCAAGCGTTTCGGCGTGGAAGATGGTTCCGTAGCGGGTCTGCGTACCGAAGTGCGTAAGAACATGGAACGCGAACTGAACGGCGCGGTGCGTAACCGCGTGAAATCTCAGGCGATCGAAGGTCTGGTGAAAGCCAACGAAATCGACGTTCCAGCTGCCCTGATCGACAGCGAAATCGACGTTCTGCGCCGTCAGGCTGCACAGCGTTTCGGTGGCAACCAGCAGCAAGCGATGGAACTGCCACGCGAGCTGTTCGAAGAGCAAGCGAAACGCCGCGTTGTTGTTGGCCTGCTGCTGGGCGAAGTAATTCGTACCCACGAGCTGAAAGCTGACGAAGAGCGTGTGAAAGGCCTGATCGAAGAGATGGCTTCTGCATACGAAGATCCATCAGAAGTGATCGAGTTCTACGGTAAGAACAAAGAGCTGATGGACAACATGCGCAACGTTGCCCTGGAAGAGCAGGCTGTTGAAGCGGTACTGGCGAAAGCGAAAGTGACCGAAAAAGCGACCTCTTTCAACGAACTGATGAACCAGCAGGCGTAATTTCGCCCCAACGGTTTAAAGTTTGAACAGAAAACCCGTTGCCTTGCGGCAGCGGGTTTTTTTTATCGCAGCGATAGCCCAGGAAGAGTGCTAAAACGCCCTTTCGGTGTTAGCGTAACAACAAAAGGTTGTTATGCTTGAAATAGGGCACTGTGAACCCCATAAGTACGTAATCATGATGAATGAGACTGGCTGATAATCCGTCCGTAAGGTTACAATCAGTACAGCAGGTGTTTTCAATTTTGATCCAGGAGACGGAAATGTCATACAGTGGCGAACGAGATAACTTTGCACCCCATATGGCTCTGGTGCCAATGGTTATTGAACAGACCTCACGTGGTGAGCGTTCTTTTGATATCTATTCCCGTCTGCTCAAGGAACGCGTTATCTTTCTGACCGGCCAGGTGGAAGACCACATGGCTAACCTGATCGTTGCGCAGATGCTGTTTCTGGAAGCGGAAAACCCGGAAAAAGACATTTACCTGTACATTAACTCCCCGGGTGGCGTGATTACAGCAGGAATGTCGATTTATGACACCATGCAATTCATCAAGCCTGATGTAAGCACTATCTGTATGGGTCAGGCTGCATCTATGGGCGCATTCCTGTTAACAGCAGGGGCGAAAGGTAAGCGTTTCTGCTTGCCAAATTCCCGCGTGATGATTCACCAGCCGCTGGGCGGTTACCAGGGGCAGGCGACGGATATCGAAATCCACGCCCGCGAAATTCTGAAAGTAAAAGCGCGCATGAATGAACTTATGGCGCAGCATACGGGTCAACCACTCGAGCAGATCGAGCGCGATACCGAGCGCGATCGCTTCCTCTCTGCTCCAGAGGCAGTTGAGTACGGCTTAGTCGACTCCGTGTTGACCCATCGTAATTGATGCCCGCGACGCGAGTGTGCCGCTATACTAAGGTAGGGCGGCACGCTGCTGATTGCAGCTTGCGTCTTAGAATGGCATTTGCGTCGTCATGTGCGGCACAAAGAACTTAAAAAGAGGTTTGGACTCATGACAGATAAACGCAAAGATGGTTCGGGCAAACTGCTGTACTGCTCTTTTTGCGGCAAAAGCCAGCATGAAGTGCGTAAACTGATTGCCGGGCCGTCCGTGTATATCTGCGACGAATGTGTCGATTTATGTAACGACATCATTCGCGAAGAGATTAAAGAAGTCGCACCGCACCGTGAGCGCAGCGCGCTGCCAACGCCGCATGAAATTCGTCATCACCTTGACGACTACGTCATCGGACAGGAGCAGGCCAAGAAAGTGCTGGCGGTAGCGGTCTATAACCACTACAAACGTCTGCGTAACGGCGACACCAGCAATGGCGTAGAACTGGGTAAAAGTAACATTCTGCTGATCGGCCCAACCGGTTCCGGTAAAACGCTGCTGGCTGAAACCCTGGCGCGCCTGCTTGATGTTCCGTTCACGATGGCGGATGCCACCACCCTGACCGAGGCCGGTTATGTGGGTGAGGACGTCGAAAACATCATTCAGAAACTGCTGCAGAAGTGCGATTACGACGTACAGAAAGCCCAGCGCGGGATTGTGTACATCGATGAGATCGACAAGATCTCCCGTAAATCTGACAACCCGTCCATTACCCGTGACGTATCGGGTGAAGGCGTACAGCAGGCACTGCTGAAGCTGATTGAAGGTACGGTTGCTGCCGTTCCGCCACAGGGTGGTCGTAAACATCCGCAGCAGGAGTTCCTGCAGGTTGATACCTCCAAGATCCTGTTCATCTGTGGTGGCGCGTTTGCTGGTCTGGACAAAGTCATCTCCCACCGTGTTGAAACCGGCTCCGGCATTGGTTTTGGCGCAACGGTGAAATCGACGTCCGAAAAACCAAACGAAGGCGAACTGCTGTCTCAGGTTGAACCGGAAGATTTGATCAAATTCGGTCTGATCCCTGAATTCATCGGCCGTCTGCCGGTTGTGGCAACGCTGAATGAGCTGAGCGAAGACGCGCTGATCCAGATCCTGAAAGAGCCGAAAAATGCGCTGACCAAGCAGTATCAGGCGCTGTTCAATCTGGAAGGCGTTGATCTGGAATTCCGCGACGAAGCGCTGGATGCTATTGCCAAGAAAGCGATGGTCCGTAAAACCGGTGCCCGTGGTCTGCGTTCAATTGTTGAAGCGGCACTGCTCGACACCATGTACGATCTTCCGTCGATGGAAGACGTTGAGAAAGTGGTGATTGACGAGTCCGTCATTAGCGGTCAAACCAAGCCGCTGCTGATTTACGGCAAACCGGAAGCGCAGCAGGCATCTGGCGAATAATTAACCAAATCATACAAGCAGTTAATCAAAAAGGGGGGATTTTATCTCCCCTTTACTTTTTCCGTATTCATAGCGTTGAATGTGTGGGAAACATCCCCATATACTGGATACATGTTAATGGTTATGTGAAGCACAGTGACATGACCAGCTTACCTGGCGGACACTAACTAAGAGAGAGCTCTATGAATCCTGAGCGTTCTGAACGCATTGAAATCCCCGTATTGCCGTTGCGCGATGTGGTGGTTTATCCGCACATGGTCATACCCTTATTTGTAGGGCGGGAAAAATCTATCCGTTGCCTCGAAGCCGCCATGGATCATGATAAAAAAATCATGCTGGTCGCGCAGAAAGAAGCATCAACGGATGAGCCGGGTGTAAACGATCTTTTCACCGTCGGGACCGTGGCCTCTATTTTGCAGATGCTGAAGCTGCCTGACGGCACCGTGAAGGTGCTGGTAGAAGGCCTGCAGCGTGCGCGTATTACCACTCTGTCAGATGACGGCGAGCACTTCTCTGCAAAGGCAGAGTACCTTGATTCGCCTGAGCTTGATGAGCGCGAACAGGAAGTGCTGGTTCGCACCGCGATTAGCCAGTTTGAAGGCTATATCAAGCTGAACAAGAAAATTCCACCAGAAGTGCTGACGTCGCTGAACAGCATCGACGATCCTGCGCGTCTGGCGGACACCATCGCTGCACATATGCCGCTGAAGCTGGCTGACAAGCAGTCCGTGCTGGAAATGTCCGACGTTAACGAACGTCTGGAATACCTGATGGCGATGATGGAGTCTGAAATCGATCTGCTCCAGGTCGAGAAGCGCATTCGCAACCGCGTCAAAAAGCAGATGGAGAAATCTCAGCGTGAGTACTATCTGAACGAGCAAATGAAGGCCATTCAGAAAGAACTGGGCGAGATGGACGACGCGCCGGACGAAAACGAAGCGCTGAAGCGTAAGATCGACGCGGCGAAGATGCCGAAAGAGGCGAAAGAGAAGGCTGAAGCAGAACTGCAGAAGCTGAAAATGATGTCTCCAATGTCGGCTGAAGCGACCGTTGTACGCGGCTACATTGAGTGGATGGTGCAGGTTCCGTGGAACGCCCGCAGCAAGGTCAAAAAAGACCTGCGTCAGGCGCAGGAAATCCTGGATACCGACCACTACGGTCTGGAACGCGTGAAAGACCGCATTCTTGAGTACCTCGCGGTACAAAGCCGTGTAAACAAAATTAAAGGCCCAATTCTGTGCCTGGTTGGACCTCCGGGGGTGGGTAAAACCTCTCTGGGTCAGTCCATCGCCAAAGCGACCGGACGTAAGTATATCCGTATGGCGCTGGGTGGCGTACGTGATGAAGCGGAAATCCGCGGTCACCGCCGTACCTACATCGGTTCTATGCCGGGTAAACTGATCCAGAAGATGGCGAAAGTGGGGGTTAAAAACCCGCTGTTCCTGCTCGATGAGATCGACAAGATGTCGTCGGACATGCGTGGCGACCCTGCGTCTGCACTGCTGGAAGTGCTTGATCCAGAACAGAACGTAGCGTTCAGCGATCACTACCTGGAAGTGGACTACGACCTGAGCGATGTGATGTTCGTGGCGACCTCCAACTCCATGAACATTCCGGCCCCGCTGCTGGACCGTATGGAAGTGATCCGTCTCTCCGGTTATACCGAAGATGAGAAGCTGAACATCGCTAAGCAGCACCTGCTGCCGAAACAGATTGAGCGTAACGCGCTGAAAGCCAACGAGCTGACCGTCGAGGACAGCGCGATTATCGGCATCATTCGCTACTACACCCGTGAAGCGGGCGTGCGTAGCCTTGAGCGTGAAATCTCGAAACTGTGTCGTAAAGCGGTGAAACAGCTGCTGCTGGATAAGAGCCTGAAACACATTGTGATTAACGGCGACAATCTGCATGCCTATCTCGGCGTTCAGCGCTTCGACTACGGTCGCGCGGACAACGAAAACCGCGTTGGCCAGGTGACCGGCCTGGCATGGACGGAAGTGGGCGGCGATCTGCTGACCATCGAAACCGCCTGTGTCCCGGGCAAAGGCAAGCTGACCTACACTGGCTCGCTGGGTGAAGTGATGCAGGAATCCATCCAGGCGGCGCTGACCGTGGTGCGCGCGCGCGCGGAGAAACTGGGTATCAACCCTGATTTCTACGAAAAACGCGACATCCACGTGCACGTTCCGGAAGGGGCAACGCCGAAAGATGGCCCAAGCGCGGGTATTGCTATGTGTACCGCTCTGGTTTCCTGCCTGACAGGTAACCCGGTGCGTGCCGATGTGGCAATGACCGGTGAAATTACGCTGCGTGGTCAGGTTCTGCCGATTGGTGGTTTAAAAGAAAAACTGCTGGCGGCACACCGCGGTGGGATCAAAACCGTATTGATCCCTTACGAAAACAAACGCGATCTGGAAGAGATTCCGGACAATGTGATTGCCGACCTGCAGATCCATCCTGTGAAGCGAATTGAGGAAGTTCTCAGTCTCGCACTGCAGAATGAACCCTCCGGAATGCAGGTTGTAACCGCAAAATAGTGACCTCGCGCAAAGAGCGTCAATAAAAACAAGGCTGGTAAGTCATTTCGCACTTGCCAGCCTTTTTTTGTATAGCTAATTTAGATTGCTGATTAGGTCCGTCATCAACAACGGGTGTTGTAAGGTCATGGCAGGCCTGATATAACTGCTGCGCGGTCGCGTTGTGAAGGATTCAGGCGCGATATAAATTATAAAGAGAGGAAGAGAACAGTGAATAAATCTCAACTGATTGACAAAATTGCTGCGGGTGCTGATATTTCTAAAGCTGCAGCTGGACGTGCGTTAGATGCCTTAATTGCTTCTGTTACTGAATCTCTGCAGGCTGGGGACGACGTTGCACTGGTAGGTTTCGGTACTTTTGCTGTTAAAGAGCGTGCTGCCCGTACTGGCCGCAACCCTCAGACCGGTAAAGAGATCACCATTGCTGCTGCTAAAGTGCCGGGTTTCCGTGCAGGTAAAGCGCTGAAAGACGCAGTAAACTGATTGCTTTCCCGTTTCAGGGAAGCCGGAAAGTACAAGGGCGCATCATTTGATGTGCCTTTTTTGTTTGTCCAGGCCTGATTTGTGCGAGTTTATGCGAGTTGTGGGCTGACAATCGCCCCGTTTTCTTGTCACAATACGCCTTCACGCGCGACGGGCAGGATTTTCCGTCAGCGTCAGGTAACCAGTCACCTACAGCGGAGTGTTGTTACACCATGATGGACAGCTTACGCACGGCTGCTAACAGTCTCGTGCTCAAGATTATTTTCGGTATCATTATCGTGTCGTTCATATTGACCGGCGTGAGCAGTTACCTTATTGGCGGTGGCGCAAACTATGCCGCAAAAGTGAATGGCCAGGAAATCAGCCGTGGTCAGTTCGAGAATGCTTTTGCCGGTGAACGTAACCGTATGCAGCAACAGCTGGGCGACCAATTCTCTGAACTGGCGGCGAACGAAGGGTACATGAAGACCCTGCGCCAACAGACACTGAACCGTCTTATCGACGAAGCGCTGCTTGATCAGTATGCCAAAAAACTGGGCCTTGGCATCAGCGATGAGCAGGTGAAAAAAGCCATCTTCTCCACGCAAGCCTTCCAGTCTAACGGTAAATTCGACAACGCGCGTTACAACAGCATCGTCAATCAAATGGGGATGACGGCCGACCAGTACGCTCAGGCGCTGCGTAACCAGCTGACCACCCAGCAGCTCATCAATGCCGTCGTGGGCACCGATTTCATGCTCAAAGGTGAAACGGATGAACTGGCCGCGCTGGTGGCGCAGCAGCGTGTTGTACGCGAAGCGACCATTGATGTGAACGCCCTGGCGGCGAAACAGCAGGTGAGCGACGCTGACGTTAACGCTTACTACGAGCAGAACAAGAATTCCTTTGTTTCTCCAGAGCAGTTCCGCGTGAGCTACATCAAGCTGGATGCGGCCGCGCTGCAGGAAACCGCGTCTGATGCTGAAATCCAGTCTTACTACGATCAGCATCAGGATCAGTTCACTCAGCCGCAGCGTAACCGCTACAGCGTAATTCAGACGAAAACCGAGGCTGATGCTAAAGCGGCGCTGGATGAGCTGAACAAAGGCGCTGATTTCGCGACCGTTGCGAAAGCGAAATCCACCGACATTATCTCTGCGAAGAACGGCGGTGATATGGGCTGGCTGGAAGATGCGACCACGCCTGACGAGCTGAAAAATGCCGGTCTGAAAGAGAAAGGCCAGCTTTCTGGCGTCATTAAGTCTTCCGTTGGTTTCCTGGTCGTGCGTCTGGACGACATCACCGCGGCGAAAACCAAGCCGCTGGCTGACGTTCGTGATGATATCGCGGCGAAAGTGAAACAGGAAAAAGCGCTGGATGCCTACTACGCGCTGCAGCAGAAGGTAAGCGATGCTGCCAGCAACGACAACGAATCTCTGGCAGGCGCAGAGCAGGCGGCTGGCGTGAAGGCGGTTGAGACGGGCTGGTTTGGTCGTGACAACCTTCCGGAAGAGCTGAACTTCAAACCGGTTTCCGATGCCATCTTCAACGGTGGTCTGGTGGGCGAAAACGGCACGCCGGGCAGTAACTCTGACATCATTACCGTCGACGGCGATCGTGCGTTTGTGTTGCGCGTCAGCGAGCACAAGCCAGAAGCGGTCAAACCGCTGGCGGAAGTGAAGGATCAGGTCGTCGCTCAGGTTAAGCACAACAAAGCGGAACAGCAGGCGAAACTGGATGCTGAGAAGATTCTGTCCGATCTGAAAGCGGGTAAAGAAGACGCGCTGAAAGCAGCTGGCCTGAGCTTCGGTGAAGCGAAAACGCTGAGCCGTACCGGCCAGGACCCAATCAGCCAGGCCGCGTTTGGTCTGACTCTGCCTGCGAAGGACAAGCCAAGCTTTGGTACCACCACCGATACGCAGGGTAACGTCGTTCTGCTGGCGCTGGATGAGGTGAAAGCCGGTACCCTGCCAGAAGCGCAGAAGAAAGCGATGGTTCAGGGGATTACCCAGAACAATGCTCAGATTGCCTTCGAAGCCATGATGAGCAACCTGCGTAAAGAAGCCAAAATCAAGCTGGGTGATGTAATGACTCAGCAGCAGTAATTACGTGTCTGCTCGCAGATTTTCGTAACGCTCTGCAAAAACTAAAGGCCGCTTTCGCGGCCTTTTCCATTTCTGCAATCTGCTGTTTGTGCCGGTTTTAACTGGCGGCTATCGTGACGTGGCTGTCAACAAACAAGGAGATAACAGCATGAAATGTGGAATCAAAGCACTGTTAATTACGCTGGCTATTGCCACCACCGGGATGAGCGCGGGCGCGCTGGCGTCGGCCCCCGCCGCCAAAACACAAGCTACCCAGAGCAAGTCCGATGCGGCAGCGCCGGTGCAAGGGCAAACCAAAGCGACAGATGCCGGTAAAAATGCGGATGATGACGGTACGCGGGTCAGTATCAATTCGGCCTCAGCGGAAGATCTCGCCCGTGCGTTGAACGGCGTGGGCCTGAAAAAAGCGCAGGCCATCGTCAGCTACCGCGAAGAGTATGGTCCTTTCAAAACTGTCGACGATCTCAAGCAGGTGCCGGGCATGGGCAGCGCGCTGGTTGAGCGCAACCTCTCACACCTGACGCTGTAATTACGCAATTTCTTGCACTGCGGCAAAATTTTGCCAGGATAAAGAGGTCATACCAGTTATGACCTCTCTTCCTACAATAACAGTAAAGGCTATTGCGCTATGCAGACAAAAATCAAAGTACGCGGTTTTCATCTCGACGTTTATCAGCATGTGAACAATGCTCGCTATCTTGAGTTTCTTGAAGAAGCGCGCTGGGACGGGCTGGAAAACAGCGAAAGCTTTCAGTGGCTGACCGCGCACAACATCGCGTTTGTGGTCGTCAATATCAACATCAACTACCGCCGTCCGGCCGTGCTGGGTGACGTGCTCACGGTAACCAGCCAGGTGCAACAGATCAATGGCAAAAGTGGCGTATTAAGCCAGGTGGTGACGCTCGATCCAGAAGGGCAGGTGGTCGCAGATGCGTTGATCACGTTTGTCTGTATCGATCTGAAAACGCAGAAAGCGCTGCCGCTGGAAGGGGAACTGCGGGAAAAGCTGGAGTTGATGATCGTGTAAGACATGTTAAGGCGTACTCGTGCTGTCGACACCTGTTTGCGACAGCACGGTTAAGTAGCCCTATTTAAGACCGGTCTTTTTCTGCATCGCGGCCATCACGCCGGATTTATCGGCAAGATAGTGGTTCAGCCCGTTAGCGCGCAGATTACAGGCCGCACACTGGCCACAACCGTCGCCTTTGATGCCGTTATAGCAGGTGAGCGTTTCGCTGCGAACAAGGTCCAGCTTGCCCCAGTAGTCCGCCAGCGCCCAAGTTTCGGCTTTATCCAGCCACATGAGCGGAGTTTCAAAGCGCGTCTCTTTCGCCATCCCCAGATTAACGGCGTGGTTTAACGCTTTCACGAACTCATCACGACAGTCCGGGTAGCCGGAGAAGTCGGTCTCGCACACGCCCGTGATCACCGCTTCGGCTTTTACCTGGTAGGCGTAGATCGCCGTCAGAGTCAGGAACAGGATATTACGGCCCGGCACGAAGGTATTTGGAATGCCGCTGGCATCGGGTTCATAGTCTGGCACAGGAATACTGTCGCGGGTGAGGCTGCTCACGGCCAGTTCATTTAACAGCGTAACGTCCAGCACCTTGTGCGCGCGTGCGCCCAGTTTCAGGGCTAGTTCACGAGCAACGTCGATTTCAGCGCGATGACGCTGACCATAATCGAAAGTGACACAGTGAACTTCATCGTACTGATGAAGGGCCTGGACCAGGCAGGTAGTAGAGTCTTGTCCTCCGCTGAACACGACGACGGCACGTTTCATAAATCATCTCGACTGTTACGGTAAAAACGTTATGTTACCGTCTGACCACGACGGCGACCAGCTTCTTCACGATTTGGGCGCGGGCAGCCAGGCTTCGGTAAAGTCAAACCAGCCGCGGGTGTTGAGGCGTATACCATTCACGCCAGGCGGAGCACTGATTTGGTATTGATAATTAAAGAGTGGCGTCAGCACCGCACTCTCCATTAGCCGGTTAAAGATGGCTTGTAGTCCCGCGTGTCTATCCCGAGCCTCGGCCTGAGTCTGTACCGCATCCAGCGTGGCTTGCAGATGGGCGTAAGCCGGTGCGCTAAGAACGTGCGGCCAGAGGGCATCGCAGCGCAGCCACTGTTCAAGCGTATATTCCGGCGCTTCGCCAATCAGCCTGTCCCCCATCATGATGTCTGCATCGGCAAGCTCCAGGCATCCGTCCCACGTCTTGGCGTCGTGAAAGATGACGGTCAGTTCACACCCCTGTAGCGCCAGGTATGCCTTCAACTGGCTGGCCATGGTGTGAAGCTCAACAGGGAGATGGTAAACCAGCGTCAACGCTTCAGGGAGGGTGACGTCCGATAAATCAGGCCATTCGGGGATGGTCCAGCCGGGAAGCAGTTCCTGGGTGGGCGTGATGAGCCCTTCGTTTAGCGGAAGTGTGTGAAGAAGCCTGGAGAGATGAATGATATTGATAAGCCGCTTTGCCTGAATCTCACTCAGGCGCGCGCTCTGTTTTAGCGTGAGGTAACAGAACCCCAGGCTGGTGCTGCTGCTTACCAGCCGCAGACTTTTCAGCTCGTCGGCCTCGCCGATCGCGATTTGCACCGGGTGACGACAGCTGGTGCCCAGGCTGTAATCAAAAAGCTGGGGAGTGATCCAGTATTCGATGGCTTTGAGCAGCGGATGGCTCAGGTGATACTGCTCATGGCTTTCCAGACGAACCAGGTCGGGCTCAAAGGCGGCCAGCCGAAACGGGCCACTGCCAACCACAGGATGGTCGGGATGCGCCAGACGGCTACAGTAGGTTGCCAGCCTGTGCGGCAGCCAGTAGTCCGGTTGATGCAGCGTAAACGTCAGACACTGTGGATGCGTTGTTTCAATACATAAGACGCTCTGAAACAGAGTGCGCAGGGCGGGAAGCGTCAACAGCGCTGTCAGACTTCGCTGGAGTTGCGCCGTTTCTATTTTATCGCCGTTATGCCAGTGCAGGGTGGAGCGAATGTAGAAATGCCAGCGCAGGCCGTCAGCAGAGACATCCCAGTGATGCGCCAGATCGCCCGTAGGTTCACTGATGTTACCGTTAAAACGCGTCAGGCCTGAGAACACCTCTCCCGCCAGATGCTGCTCTGCCCGGCCCGGTAAAAAACCCGGCTGAAGCGGTTCCAGCGAGCGATAGTAGGGGATGCGCAGCGTCGGCGTGTCGTTTTGCCACTGCCCGCCCAAAAAAGGGTGCAGCAATGACCGCAACGCTTCAGGGGCAAGCTGCGCCAGTTCCAGCGCGTTATGCTGCTGCCCGCTTTTCAGCGCTTCTTCCATCATCGCATTGCGCAGTGACTCCGGGGCGACATGGAACGTGAGCTCACCGCGCTTACCGCGGCCAGACTGCGCTCGCCAGCTGAGCCAGCCCGCCTCCTGGGCCTGGCGCAGCAGGGTTCGGACATGCCGCTCGCTACAAAAACAGCGGGCGGCCAGCTCGCTGATGGTGACCTGTTGCGTTGCACCCTGCGAAGGCTGCCAGAGGCGGTGATACTGGTTGAGTCGATTGAGCTGGCGCATAAGAAACCCGGAACAATAATTTTCATCTATTCACTATTACTTCCGTATATCTCACACGATACTGTTGCACAAGTTAACCGCATCACATTTCGGGAGTAATCATGGCTCGGCTCGCTGCATTTGATATGGACGGTACGCTGTTAATGCCGGATCACCGTTTAGGGGAAAAAACCCTGAACACGCTGAAGCGCCTGCGCGAGCGTGATGTCACCCTGACGTTTGCCACTGGCCGCCATGTGCTGGAGATGCGCCATTTGCTGGGCGCGTTTTCCCTCGACGCCTTTCTAATCACCGGCAACGGGACGCGAATTCACTCCGTAGAAGGCGATGTGCTGCACCGGCAGGATCTCAACCCGGAAGTGGCGGACATCGTGCTGCACAGCACCTGGGACACGCAGGCCAGTATCCACGTCTTTAACGATCGGGGCTGGTTGACCGGACGTGAAATTCCTGAACTGCTGCACGCGCATGTATACAGCGGTTTCAAATATCAGCTTATCGATCTGCGTCGGATCCCCGCTCATGCGGTAACCAAGATCTGCTTCTGCGGCGATCATGACGATCTGTGTCGCTTACGGATTCAGCTGAATGAGGCGCTGGGTGACCGGGCGCACCTTACTTTCTCGGCGGTGGATTGTCTGGAAGTGCTGCCGGTGGGTTGTAACAAAGGCTCCGCTCTGGCGGTGCTGAGCGACCACCTGGGCTTAACGCTGAAGGAGTGTATGGCGTTTGGTGACGCCATGAACGACCGCGAAATGCTGGGTAGCGTAGGTCGCGGTCTGATCATGGGGAATGCGATGGCGCAGCTGAAAGCAGAACTTCCCCATCTGCCGGTTATTGGCCACTGCCGCAATGAAGCAGTGTCCCATTTTTTGACGCATTGGCTGGACAACAACAATCTCCCGTATTCCCCCGAATAGTGAGACCCTTCCAGCAAGCCAGACTTCGGTCTGGCTTTTTTTATTTCACCAGTTCTGCAATCTGCGCTTTCCACGGAGCGATATCGCCGATGTTGGCCTGCACCCACTCCGCGTTGTAGTAAGTTTCAAGGTAGCGTTCGCCGCTGTCGCACAGCAGCGTGACGATGGAACCGGTACGGCCCTCTTCGCGCATACGGGCGGCAAGCTGCAGTGCGCCCCACATATTTGTGCCCGTCGATGCGCCCACTTTGCGCCCCAGCTGCGTTTCCAGCCAGTGCGCCGTTGCCACGCTTGCGGCATCCGGCACGCGCATCATCTCATCCACGACGTCGGGGATGAAAGAGGGCTCCACGCGCGGGCGGCCAATCCCTTCAATTTTACTGCCCACCGGGCTGCGCAGCTCCGCATTGCGGTTTTGCCAGTAGTCGAGGAACACGGAGTTCTGCGGGTCAACCACCATCAGTTGGGTATCGTATCCCTGACAGCGGATGTAGCGTCCAATCGTCGCTGACGTGCCGCCGGTACCGGCGCTCATGACGATACAGGACGGAACCGGATGCGGTTCGTGGGTCATCTGGCGGAAAATACTGTCGGCAATGTTGTTATTGCCGCGCCAGTCGGTCGCGCGCTCGGCGAAGGTGAACTGGTCCATATAGTGACCGTTCAGCTCACGGGCCAGCATTTCGGAGGCGGCGTAGATTTCGCAGGCGCTTTCCACAAAGTGGCAGCGTCCGCCGTAAAATTCGATCTGTTCGATTTTGCGTTTTGCGGTGCAGGACGGCATTACCGCGATAAACGGCAGGCCCAGCAGGCGGGCGAAATAGGCTTCGGACACCGCCGTTGAACCGGACGAAGATTCAATAATAGTGGTGCCTTCTTTAATCCAGCCGTTACATAAACCGTATAAAAACAGCGAGCGCGCCAGGCGATGCTTCAGGCTACCGGTGGGATGGGTGCTTTCATCTTTCAGATAGAGCTGAATGCCGTCAAATCCCGGCAGGGAAAGGCGAATCAGGTGCGTATCCGCCGAGCGCTGATAGTCGGCATTGATTTCGCTGATCGCATGTTTAACCCAGGTGCTATTCATCATCGTTATCCGTTTGTCATTTTGTGCCTAGGATAGCGAAAAGCACAGAAAAAATTGTTGCTATCTGGCCTTTAAAATAGAATGAAGAGAGAAAAATTTTCTCTGTGAGGTGGGTATGCTAGATAAAATTGACCGCAAGCTCCTTTCATTGCTGCAAAATGACTGTACCCTCTCTTTGCAGGCGCTGGCAGATGCCGTTAATCTGACCACCACCCCGTGCTGGAAGCGGCTTAAGAAGCTGGAAGATGACGGCATTCTTCTGGGGCGCGTCGCGTTGTTAGATCCCGAAAAACTGGGGCTTGGGCTGACGGCATTTGTGCTGATAAAAACCCAGCATCACAGCAGCGAGTGGTATTGCCGCTTCGTCACTCAGGTGTCTGAGATGCCCGAGGTGCTCGGTTTCTGGCGTATGGCCGGAGAGTATGATTACCTGATGCGCGTCCAGGTGGCCGACATGAAGCGCTATGATGATTTCTACAAGCGGCTGGTGAACAGCGTTCCGGGTTTGTCGGACGTCACCTCAAGCTTCGCCATGGAACAGATTAAATACACCACAGCATTACCCATTGAATAACTTCGTAAAATACCTTCAGGAACAAACCGCGTGCGATTATTTGCCCAATTAAGCTGGTACTTTCGTCGGGAGTGGCAACGCTACCTCGGTGCAGTCGCCCTGCTTATTATTATTGCCATCCTGCAGCTGATCCCGCCGAAAGTGGTGGGGTACGTCGTGGATGGGGTCACCGAACAGCATTACACCACCGCACGGGTGTTGATGTGGGTCGGCACGCTGGTGCTGACGGCGGTCATTGTTTATCTGCTGCGCTACGTCTGGCGCGTGCTGCTGTTTGGTGCGTCCTATCAGCTGGCCGTTGAGCTACGTGAAGATTTTTACCGCCAGCTGAGCCGACAGCATCCCGAATTTTATCTTCGTCATCGCACCGGGGATCTCATCGCCCGCGCGACGAACGACGTCGATCGCGTGGTCTTTGCCGCCGGGGAAGGAGTGCTGACGCTGGTGGACTCGCTGGTGATGGGCTGTGCGGTGCTGATCGTGATGTCCACGCAGATCAGCTGGCAGCTGACCCTGCTCGCCCTGCTGCCGATGCCGATCATGGCGCTGGCGATCAATCGCTATGGCGAACAGCTGCACGAGCGCTTCAAGCTGGCGCAGGCGGCGTTTTCGTCTCTGAACGATCGCACCCAGGAGAGCATGACCAGCATCCGCATGATCAAAGCGTTTGGCCTGGAAGACCGTCAGTCTGCGCTGTTTGCCGCCGATGCGGCAGACACGGGGGCGAAAAACATGCGCGTCGCGCGTATCGACGCCCGTTTTGACCCGACGATTTATATCGCAATCGGCATGGCAAATATGCTGGCGATTGGCGGCGGAAGCTGGATGGTGGTGCAGGGCACGCTTACCCTGGGGCAATTGACCAGCTTTGCGATGTATCTGGGGCTCATGATCTGGCCGATGCTGGCGCTGGCCTGGATGTTTAACATCGTGGAGCGCGGCAGCGCTGCCTACAGCCGCATTCGCGCCATGCTGGCCGAAGCGCCGGTGGTCATCGACGGTAGCGAGGCCGTACCGGAAGGGCGCGGCGTCATGACCGTCGACGTCCGCAAGTTTGTCTATCCGCATACGGAGCATCCGGTGCTGGAGAACGTTAGCTTTACGCTTCAGCCAGGGCAAATGCTGGGCATCTGCGGCCCGACGGGATCCGGCAAAAGTACCGTGCTCTCTCTGCTTCAGCGCCACTTTGACGTCACCGAGGGCGATATCCGCTTTCACGATATTCCCCTGACCAGACTGCTGCTGGACGAGTGGCGCGGTCGCCTGGCGGTCGTCAGCCAGACGCCGTTTTTATTTTCGGACACCGTGGCGAACAACATTGCCCTGGGACGCCCTGGTGCGACGCAGGAAGAGATTGAACATGTGGCGCGTCTGGCCAGCGTTCATGATGATATTTTGCGTCTGCCGCAGGGGTACGAAACGGAAGTCGGGGAACGCGGCGTCATGCTGTCCGGCGGGCAAAAGCAGCGTATCTCGATTGCCCGCGCGCTGCTGCTGAATGCTGAAATTCTGATCCTGGATGATGCGCTTTCCGCCGTGGACGGCCGTACCGAGCATCAAATTCTGCATAACCTGCGCCAGTGGGGCGACGGACGCACGGTGATTATCAGCGCCCACCGATTGTCGGCGCTCACCGAAGCCAGCGAAATTGTGGTCTTACAGCACGGGCACATTGCCCAGCGCGGGCAGCATGAAACGCTTGCCGAGCAGCCGGGCTGGTATCGCGATATGTACCGCTATCAACAGCTTGAGGCGGCGCTGGACGATGCGCCGGAGCAGGATGAGGAGGCCGCCAATGCGTAAGATCGGAACGATGTGGCCGACGCTCAAACGTCTGCTGGCCTACGGCTCGCCGTGGCGTAAACCGCTCTCCGTGGCCGTGCTTCTACTCTGGATTGCGGCGATTGCTGAAGTGAGCGGTCCGCTGCTCATCAGCTATTTTATCGACAACATGGTCGCCAAAAGCTACCTTCCGCTGGGGCTGGTGGCGGGCTTAGGCGTGGCCTACGTTGGCCTGCAGCTGGCGGCGGCAGGGCTGCACTATGCGCAGTCGCTGCTGTTTAACCGTGCTGCCGTGGGCGTTGTTCAGCAGCTGCGTACGGATGTGATGGACGCGGCGCTTCGCCAGCCGCTCAGCGAGTTTGACATCCAGCCGGTCGGGCAGGTGATTTCGCGCGTGACCAACGATACCGAGGTGATCCGCGATCTGTACGTTACCGTGGTCGCGACGGTGTTACGCAGCGCGGCGCTGATTGGCGCGATGCTGGTGGCGATGTTCAGCCTCGACTGGCGCATGGCGCTGGTGGCGATCACCATCTTCCCGGCGGTGGTGATTGTCATGGTCATTTACCAGCGTTACAGCACGCCAATCGTGCGTCGGGTGCGCGCGTATCTGGCCGACATCAACGATGGCTTCAATGAAGTGATCAACGGCATGAGCGTCATCCAGCAGTTCCGCCAGCAGGCGCGCTTTGGCGAACGCATGGGGGAAGCCAGCCGTTCGCACTACATGGCGCGTATGCAGACGCTGCGGCTTGATGGTTTCCTGCTGCGTCCGCTGCTGAGCCTTTTCTCGGCGCTGGTGCTTTGCGGGCTGCTGATGCTCTTCGGGCTGAGCTCAAACGGTACGATTGAAGTGGGCGTGCTGTACGCCTTTATCAGCTATCTCGGACGCCTTAACGAGCCGTTGATCGAGCTTACCACCCAGCAATCGATGCTGCAGCAGGCGGTGGTCGCCGGTGAGCGCGTGTTTGAGCTGATGGACAGGCCGCGCCAGGCCTACGGCAATGACGAGCGGCCTCTGCAAAGCGGGAGTATCGCCTTTGATAACGTCTCGTTTGCCTATCGCGAAGACCGGCTGGTGCTGCAGGACATCACGCTCGACGTTCCGTCGCGCGGTTTCGTGGCGCTGGTAGGGCATACCGGCAGCGGTAAGAGCACGCTTGCCAGCCTGTTGATGGGCTATTACCCGGTCACGCATGGCGAAATCCGCCTCGACGGGCGCCCGCTCGCGTCTCTCAGCCACACCGTGTTGCGTAAAGGCGTCGCGATGGTGCAGCAGGATCCGGTCGTGCTGGCCGATACCTTCTACGCCAACGTGACCCTGGGGCGAGACTACTCCCAGGAGCAGGTCTGGGACGTGCTTGAAAAAGTGCAGCTGGCAGAGCTGGCGCGCGGGTTTAGCGATGGGATCAATACCAAACTGGGCGAGCAGGGGAACAATCTCTCCGTCGGGCAAAAGCAGCTCCTGGCGCTGGCGCGGGTGCTGATTGAAACGCCGCAGATACTGATTCTGGATGAAGCCACGGCCAGTATTGACTCCGGCACCGAACAGGCCATTCAGCAGGCGCTGGCCGCCGTACGCGACCATACGACGCTGGTGGTGATTGCCCACCGTCTTTCCACCATCGTCGATGCCGATACCATTCTGGTGTTACATCGCGGACAGGCCGTTGAACGCGGTACGCACCGTGAACTGCTGGAAGCCAAAGGGCGCTACTGGCAGATGTACCAGCTGCAGCTGGCGGGCGAAGAGCTGGCGGCCAGCGTGCGTGATGAAGAGTCGCTTAGCGCCTGATGCACCAAAATGAGGCGACGCGCTAACAGTCATTCCTGTTGGTGCAAAACTGAAACGCACCGTGCACCGGCATGGTGCGTTTTTTTTCGCCTGTTCGTTTATTACGGCCGCGTAATGCTCTGTGCGCCGCCGTTCCCCCTCGTTTTCATTTCTGGCACACCCCTTGCAATACCTTCTGCGTAAGCTGCGGCCATTACCGAATTCTGACTGGAGGGGATCTATGAAGCTGGTTACGGTTGTAATCAAACCATTCAAACTCGAAGACGTGCGTGAAGCGTTGTCTTCAATGGGTATTCAGGGACTGACTGTCACCGAAGTGAAAGGCTTTGGTCGTCAGAAGGGTCATGCCGAGCTTTATCGCGGGGCGGAATACAGCGTTAACTTTCTGCCAAAAGTAAAAATTGATGTCGCGATTGCTGACGATCAGCTTGATGAAGTCATTGATGTCATTAGCAAAGCGGCTTATACCGGCAAAATTGGCGACGGCAAAATTTTCGTTGCCGAACTGCAGCGCGTCATTCGCATCCGTACCGGCGAATCTGACGAAGCGGCATTGTAAATAACGCCTGGCACACAGTGATAGGGATCGAGAAAATGAAGATAGCAACACTTAAAACGGGTCTGGGTTCGCTGGCGCTGCTGCCGGGCCTGGCGCTGGCTGCTACCCCTGCGGTGGTCGACAAAGCCGATAACGCCTTTATGATGATCAGCACCGCGCTGGTGCTGTTCATGTCAATTCCGGGTATTGCGCTGTTCTACGGCGGCCTGATCCGTGGCAAAAACGTTCTCTCCATGCTGACGCAGGTTGCCGTGACGTTCGCACTGGTCTGCGTCCTGTGGGTGGTTTACGGTTACTCGCTGGCGTTCGGTACGGGCAACGCGTTCTTTGGTAACTTCGACTGGGTGATGCTGAAAAATATTGAGCTGACCGCGCTGATGGGCAGTTTCTATCAGTACATCCACGTTGCGTTCCAGGGCTCCTTCGCCTGTATTACCGTCGGGCTGATTGTGGGCGCGCTCGCCGAGCGTATTCGTTTCTCTGCCGTGCTGATCTTCGTGGTGGTCTGGATGACGCTCTCCTATGTGCCGATTGCGCACATGGTCTGGGGTGGCGGTCTGCTGGCAACGCACGGCGCGCTGGACTTCGCGGGCGGTACCGTTGTACACATCAACGCCGCGGTAGCGGGTCTGGTGGGTGCCTACCTGATTGGCAAACGCGTGGGCTTCGGTAAAGAAGCGTTTAAACCGCACAACCTGCCGATGGTGTTTACCGGTACGGCTATCCTCTACTTTGGCTGGTTTGGCTTCAACGCCGGCTCGGCAAGTGCAGCAAACGAAATCGCCGCGCTGGCCTTCGTGAACACCGTTGTGGCCACGGCGGGTGCAATCCTCTCCTGGGTGTTTGGCGAGTGGGCGGTACGCGGTAAACCTTCTTTGCTGGGTGCCTGTTCGGGTGCCATTGCCGGTCTGGTTGGCATTACGCCAGCGTGTGGTTATGTCGGCGTGGGTGGCGCGCTGCTGGTCGGCCTGGTTTCCGGTCTGGCGGGTCTGTGGGGCGTGACCGCACTGAAACGTGTGCTGCGCGTTGACGACCCATGCGATGTGTTTGGTGTCCACGGCGTGTGCGGTATCGTGGGTTGTATCATGACCGGTATCTTCGCCGCGAAATCGCTCGGTGGCGTGGGCTACGCAGAAGGCGTGACCATGGTTCATCAGGTGCTGGTGCAGCTGGAAAGTATTGCTATCACCGTTGTCTGGTCTGCCGTTGTGGCCTTCATTGGCTATAAGCTGGCGGATATGACGGTGGGTCTGCGCGTACCGGAAGAGCAGGAGCGCGAAGGTCTGGACGTCAACAGCCACGGCGAGAATGCGTATAACGCCTGATAAACAGCAAAACGGCAACCCAGGTTGCCGTTTTTATTGTGTATTCCCTCTCCCCGTGGGAGAGGGTCAGGGTGAGGGCATCAGGCCGCACAAGGCAAAAGCAAAACGGCAACTTCGGTTGCCGTTTTTAATGTGTATTCCCTCTCCCCGTGGGAGAGGGTCAGGGTGAGGGCATCAGGCCGCACACAATCACCCGCGATTACGCATTACCCCTTCCTGCACCGTAGACGCGACCAGCACGCCGTCCTGAGTATAAAATTCCCCGCGCACAAACCCGCGCGCGCTCGACGCTGACGTACTCTCCACGCTGTAAAGCAGCCACTCATTCATGTTGAACGGGCGGTGGAACCACATGGAGTGATCGATCGTCGCGACCTGCATCCCTTTTTCCAGGAAACCAACCCCGTGCGGCTGCAGCGCCACCGGCAGGAAGTTGAAATCTGACGCATAGCCGAGCAGATACTGATGCACGCGGAAATCTTCCGGCACGGTCCCGTTGGCACGGATCCAGACCTGGCGCTTCGGTTCGGCGGTATGGCCTTTCATCGGGTTGTGGAACTCAACCGGGCGGATCTCCAGAGGCTTATCGCATAGAAATTTCTCTTTGACCTGCGGCGGAAGCAGATGCGCCAGCGCGCGGGCGATATCCGTCTCTGATTTTAAAGAGTCGGGCGACGGAGCCGGGGGCATCACTTTTTGATGCTCGTAGCCGGATTCCGGCGCCTGGAAAGAGGCGGTCATGTAAAAGATCGGCTTGCCGTTCTGAATAGCTGCTACGCGGCGCGCGCTGAAGCTGTTGCCGTCTCGCAGGACTTCAACGTCATACACAATCGGTTTTGCGCTATCGCCAGGGCGTAAGAAGTAGCTGTGGAACGAATGCACCAGACGGTCTGCCGGGACAGTCTCCTTTGCTGCGTACAGAGCTTGTCCAACGACTTGCCCCCCGAAGACCTGGCGTAAGCCGAGATCTTCGCTCTGTCCGCGAAAGAGTCCTTCCTCAATTTTTTCCAGATTCAGTAATGTCAGCAGATTGTTCAGTGCCTGACTCATAGTTGTCCTCAATAAACGCCGTAGCGAAAGATAGGCAGAGTATAACGCAGAAATGAAAGTGGTCCGATGGGTAGAATAATCTGAATATCGGCACGTTTTCAGGCATAAATCGGTGATCTGTGCCACACTTGAATACGTTATGTGATTGAAACGACATCGGATGGGATCGATCCCGCTGGTGCATTGATAAGGAGACTTCAATGAAACTCGTGCCCATGCTAAGTGGTGTAGCTATTGCGGTGGCGTTGTCCGCCTGTGCCGGTAAAAGCGCCCAAGTGCCAGTACCAGCAGCCGACCCGAACGGGATTAATACCCTTTCGCAGCAATCCATTCAGCAGCCTAATGTTTCCGGTACCATCTGGATTAAACAGAAAGTTGCGCTGCCGCCGGATGCGGTATTAACCGTAACGCTGTCTGATGCTTCTCTGGCCGACGCGCCGTCGAAAGTCGTTGCCCAGCGTGCCGTTCGTACTGAAGGCAAGCAGGCGCCGTTTAGCTTCGTATTGCCGTATAACCCGTCGGACGTGCAGCCTAACGCCCGTATCCTGCTGAGCGCAGCGGTAACCATCAACGGCAAGCTGGTCTTTATCACCGATACGGTCCAGGAAGCGATCAACAACGGTGGGACAAAAATCGACCTGAACCTGGTGCCGGTGCAGCAGACCGAAGTGCCGGTCGCACCGCAGACCAATCAGCCGTCTCTGCCAACTCCACCGACTCAGATGTAATTTCTGCATTTCCCCTCTCCTCCGGGAGAGGGGTCAATATACCCAGCGAAACTTCTGCAAATCGATCTGACCCGACCCTGACACCTGCACACCCTCTGAAAGTAACGCCTGACGCTGACGCTGAAGATCCGGCCCGGTGAGTGAAATGGCGCCATGACGGTTCACCACCCGATGCCAGGGCAGCGTACTGCCTTCCGGCAGCCGTTTCAGGACGCCTCCAACCTGTCGCGCCGCGCGCGGGGAACCGGCCAGACGCGCGACATCACCATAGGTGGTGACGTAGCCTTCCGGGATTGAGGCCACGATTTGCCATACGCGCTGTGGAAAGGAGTCGTGTTCGTCCATACCTTTACCTGTGGGGAGTTTCTGGAAAGCTATGGTAAACGAAGATCTTCATGATTGCTGCGCCTGTTTGCGCAAGAAACCAGCATCCGGTTGCTGGTCGCTTGCAATTGGGCCTTAGCACAGGGATAATGCGCCAGCGCGTTGGTTATCAACGCTCTCAATGGGGGCTCTGTTGGTTCTCCCGCAACGCTACTCTGTTCACCAGGTCAGGTCCGGAAGGAAGCAGCCAGGGCAGACGACGTGTGTGCCGGGATGTAGCTGGCAGGGCCCCCACCCATTTGTGACCTCCTAAGATTCTTCAGCTTCACCTCTCCCTCAAAGCATTACTCCACAATAAAACTACGCCTTTATCGTGTAATATATATTTCATTGCACTGAAATATTATTGTCATAAACCTGTAATAATAGACTGTCATTTTATAATCGGACGGTTATTTTCTTCCATAACTCAAAAAAATATATATCTGGATAACATTGTTAAGTTCGTGTATTAAATAAAGTACTTATTCCGAAGGGAAGTGACAAACATGGCTACAGCGGTATTAAACGTTAAGATTGATGACGCGCTAAAAGAAAGGCTTCGGCACTATGCGGAAGTCAATAACGAGAATTTAAGCGTGACGACAGAGAAACTGCTGCTGCTGGCGTTCGAAGCAGTAGAAGAGGCGGGAGTATCGGAAGAGGATATTGATAATCAGCATACGGAAGAAGAGAGTGTTTCTCCTTTTACTCCTAAAGAAATCAAGGCCCTACGTAAACTTCTGAAGAAGAGAAAATGAAACAACAACTGTCAATCGCCAGTGACTACAACGAGGCCTGCGATCTGTTGCGTTCAGGCTACGTGAAGCATGTACGTCTTGGCTGGAATGTTGGAAGCGATGAGTTCTTTCGAATTGCGTCTGACTGGTGTGATACCGGTGCAAAAATTAAGAAAGACGGTGATAACTTCGTTATTTCACTAAAAGGCTTTCCTATTCCTCCTCAGCATTAAACCCTGACCAGTGAAAACTGCTGACTGCATATGTTACAGTCAGCAGTTTTTATTTTATGATCTGCTTCTAATATTTTAATATTAGATCACGCTGCGTTTTAACGGTGGCACGTTTTTATTCAAGGCGAGCCATAACGGTTTGATCCTCAGCAACGCCTGCTCAAGCTCTGTCGATTCCAGCGAGAAGGGCATACGTAAATAGCGGTCAAACGCCCCCGATAAACCAAATCGCGTCCCGGTTCCCAGGTTAATCTCGATTATTTCTGCCCGCGCGGCAAGCTGTGTCGCCAGCATGCCCGGAAGCTCTATCCAGTAAGAGAGCCCGCCTTCCGCCTCGTGGAATTTCCACTCCGGGAAATGTTCGCGCAGCAGGTCACCGCATCGATCGCGCCGTTCCGCCAGCATCTTCCGGCGTGCGGGCAGAAACGTCTCGCTGTTGTTAATGAGCCACTGCATTGCCAGCTGTTCGAGCAGCGGCGAGCCTAAATCCAGAGTATCCCGCGTCTGGGCAAGGGTGGCGATGGTGCGCGATGAGGTGCGGATCCAGCCGAGACGCAGCCCGCCCCAGAAGCTTTTTCCGGCAGAGCCTAAGGTGATGACGGTGGCCTGCGGGTTAAAGGCGGCCAGCGGCGGCGGGGGAGGCGCATCAAACCAGAGATCCACCATCGTTTCATCCACCACCAGCGCCGTGCGGGTTTGGGCTGCAATATCCGTAATAGCCTGACGGGTGGGGATATCCATACAGCGCCCGGTCGGATTATGAAAATCTGGCATCAGGTAGGCCAGGCGCGGCGCCGTCTGGGCAAGCGTTGCGGCAAAGCCATCCGTATCCCAGCCGGTTTCCGGCAGCGACACCCCGACTGGCCGACACTGCGCCCCCTGAATGGCGGCAATCGCCAGCGGATAGGTGGGATGATCGACCACGACGCGGTCCCCCGGCCCGGTCATCATCCGCAGCACCAGCGCAAAGCCGCTGACGGCGCCATTAACCACCATCACTTCGTCTGCGCGGGTGGGAAGGCCCCGCGCGGTATAGCGCGCAGCGATGGCCTCCCGCAGCGTCGGTAGCCCCAGCTGATCGTAGCCCGTCAGCGAGAGATGCGGGGTTATGGCCGTGAGCGCATGGGCATAAGCCTGATGGATCTCCGGCCCGGCATTCAGGGCGGCAGTGGAGAGATCCAGTGCGGCGCTCGCCGCGGAAAGGGTGGGAACGGCGCGTGTGTCCGGGAGAATGACCCGCGACCCGCTGCCGTGGCGGCTTTCAAGGTACCCCTCTTCACGCAGGTGGGCTAGCGCGCTGCTGACGGTGGTTCGGCTCACGTCCAGCGCCGTGGCCAGCTCACGCTCGCCCGGCAGCCGCGTATTCAGTGCCAGACGTCCATCAAGGATTAACAGACGCAGCGCGTCGGCCAGCTGTCGCCAGAGCGGGGTGCGGGATGAGGCTTGCTGCCAGTGGCCTAAAAGGCGTACCAGAGACTGGCTTCCGAAGCGACGTGATGACATATGCAGTCCACTATTTGAAAACTGGACATTAATCATAGTGCCATTTTAGGTCAGGATGAAAGCCTGGTTCACTGGAGAAGATAAAAATGGTACGTCGTCTGCTACAACTCTATGTCGGTTTAGGACTGTATGGCCTTTCCACCGCAATGTTTATTCGTTCCGATTTGGGTGTCGATCCCTGGGATGTGTTTCACCTCGGGGTGGGGATGCAGCTGGGGATGACTATCGGGACGGTGATCATTGTGACCGGCGCGGCGGTGCTGCTGCTGTGGATCCCGCTGCGCCAGATGCCGGGCCTTGGCACGATCAGCAACGTGATTTGTATCGGTCTGGCGGCAGACGCCAGCATGGCGCTTATCCCGGAGCTGGATTCGTTACCCGTTCGAATTGCTTTCCTGGTGTCGGGCATCGTGATGAACGCGATTGCGACCAGCATGTACATCGGGGCCGGTTTCGGGCCAGGCCCGCGCGACGGTCTGATGACCGGCATTCACGCCCGACTGGGGTGGTCCATTCGCAGCGTGCGTACCTCAATTGAGGTGTCCGTTCTGCTGATTGGGTGCGTGCTTGGCGGCACGTTTGGGGTGGGAACCGTACTGTATGCACTGACCATTGGCCCGCTTATCCAGCTCTGCCTGCCCTGGTTCCGCCAGAAGCCGCGCATTGCGGAAATACCCCAGCCGGAGCGGGTTGTTTAATTTTGCGAAGCGCTCACATGTTTTAACGGCGTCGCTGTGCCAGAATAGACGCTTCGAAAATCGCGATGCCAGAAAGCATGAAAGCAATCACTCTCTATGATGTCGCCCTCCTTGCGGGGGTTTCTTATCAGACCGTTTCCCGCGTCATTAACGACGCGGAACATGTGTCTGCCCGCACGCGAGAAAAGGTGCAGCAGGCGATGGCGGAGCTGCACTACGTTCCTAACCTTCGGGCGCAGCAGCTGGCGGGGAAACGCACCCGTACGCTGGGCCTCATCACCACCGACCTGGCCCTGCACGCGCCTTCGCAAATTGTGTCGGCGGTCAAATCGCGTGCGGCGGAACAGGGGGCGAGCGTCCTTATCTCCATAGTAGAGCAACCCCGGCAGTGTCAGGCCGCGCTTCAGGCGCTGCTGGCACAGCGGGTGGACGCGCTGCTGGTGAATGTGCCGCTTGACGATCCGCACGCCGAAGAGCTCGGGTCGCTGGCGTCGCCCGTCCCGGTGCTGTTCCTCGATGTATCGCCCTCAGCGCGGGTAAACAGCCTCGTGTTTAACGCGGAGCAGGGGGCGCGTCTGGGCGTTGAGCATCTGCTTTCTCTGGGGCATCAGCGCATTGCCCTGCTGAGCGGGCCGGAAAGCTCGGTCTCTGCGCGGGCGCGCCTGGCGGGCTGGAAAGCGACGCTGGCGCTGTCGGGTCTTAACGCGACGGCTGTGGCCTACGGTGACTGGAGCGCGGCCAGCGGTTATGAGAAGGGACACGTGCTGCTGTCGGGTGCGGCATTACCGGACGCGATTCTGGTGGCGAACGATCAGATGGCGCTCGGGGTGATGCGCGCCTGCGCGGAAAAAGGGATCGCGATACCTGGCCAGCTTTCGGTGGTTGGGTTTGACGATACGGCCGACAGCGCCTGGTTTTCCCCGCCGCTGACGACCATTCGTCAGGCGTTTCGCGAGGCGGGCGAACGCAGCGTGGAGTGGCTGCTGGCGCCTTCCGGGGGCGAAGCGTGCCGGCAGGTTCAGCTGCCGGTGACGCTGGTTACCCGTCATTCCAGCGCGCGCCGCAATCCGAAGCAGGCCGAACGCGAGGATCTGGCGCAGCAGCTCAGAAGCCTGGCACTGCTTGCCGAGCAGATTGCCCGCAAATAAAACTTTGTGATCGGACTCGCTACCCCGCGATTGAACGCTTTACCGTTGCCCGGTGCCAGGGCATGTTAACCAAAATTGTGAGCGCTTCGCAAAGAGGTTACTATGTCCACCACTTCACCGCTGACCCTCAGCGCCATTCTGGCCCGTCGGGACTGGGAAAATCCTGGCGTCACCCAGTGGAACCGTCTGGCCGCACACGCGCCGTTACACAGCTGGCGCAATGAGCCCTCTGCCAGAGAGGACGCTGGATCGACCAGCAGGCACTCTCTGAACGGAGTGTGGCAGTTTAGCTTCTTTACCGCGCCGGAACGGGTTCCTCAGGCATGGGTAACCGAAGATTGCGCGGATGCCGTTGCGATGCCCGTGCCGTCTAACTGGCAGATGCAGGGGTTCGACACGCCCATCTATACCAATGTTACCTATCCTATTCCCGTTAACCCGCCTTTCGTGCCGCAGGAAAACCCGACCGGTTGTTACTCGCTCACATTTGAGGTGGATGACGCCTGGCTTCGAAGCGGGCAGACCCGCATCATCTTCGACGGCGTGAACTCGGCGTTCCATCTCTGGTGCAACGGGCAGTGGATGGGCTATTCCCAGGACAGCCGATTGCCCGCCGAATTTGACCTCTCGGCGGCCTTGCGCCCCGGGCAGAACCGGCTGGCGGTCATGGTATTGCGCTGGTGCGACGGCAGCTATCTGGAAGATCAGGACATGTGGCGCATGAGCGGCATCTTCCGCGATGTGACGCTGCTGCATAAACCCAAGACGCAGATTGCCGATTATCACGTGGTGACGGATCTGAATGCGGAGCTGGACCGCGCGGTGCTGAAGGTGGATGTCGCGCTGGCAGGCGCTGGCTTTGCAGACTGCGAGGTGGTCATGACCCTGTGGCGCACGGGTGAAAAATGCGCCAGCGTTTCCCGGCGTCCAGGATCTGCCATCGTCGACGAGCGCGGCAGCTGGGCCGAGCGGCTAACGGCAGCGATCCCCGTCGACCAGCCCGCGCTCTGGAGCGCTGAAACGCCAGAACTGTATCGCCTGACGATTACGCTTCTTAACCCGCAGGGTGAGGTGCTGGAGGTTGAGGCGTGCGACGTGGGCTTCCGCCGCGTTGAGATCGGCAACGGCCTGCTGAAGCTTAACGGTAAACCGCTGCTGATCCGCGGGGTTAACCGGCACGAGCATCACCCGGAAAACGGCCAGGTGATGGACGAAGCGACCATGCGCCGCGATATCGAAATCATGAAGCAGCACAACTTCAACGCCGTGCGCTGCTCGCACTATCCGAACCATCCGCTGTGGTACCGGCTTTGCGACCGCTACGGGCTGTACGTCGTTGACGAAGCCAATATCGAAACGCACGGCATGGTGCCGATGAGCCGCCTTGCTGACGATCCGCGCTGGCTGCCCGCAATGAGCGAACGCGTGACCCGCATGGTGCAGCGCGATCGTAATCATCCCTCGGTTATCATCTGGTCTCTGGGCAATGAGTCGGGCCACGGCGCGAATCACGATGCGCTGTACCGCTGGCTGAAAACCACCGATCCTACGCGTCCGGTGCAGTATGAAGGCGGCGGCGCGAACACGGCGGCGACCGATATTGTCTGTCCGATGTACGCCCGGGTCGATCGGGATCAGCCCTTCCCGGCAGTGCCTAAATGGTCAATCAAGAAATGGATCGGTATGCCGGACGAAACGCGCCCGCTGATCCTCTGTGAATACGCCCACGCGATGGGAAATAGCTTTGGCGGGTTTGCGAAATACTGGGAAGCGTTTCGCAGCCATCCTCGCCTGCAGGGTGGGTTTGTCTGGGACTGGGTCGATCAGGCCCTGACGAAACGGGACGAAAAGGGCAACGTGTTCTGGGCCTACGGCGGAGACTTCGGCGATAAGCCGAACGATCGGCAGTTCTGTCTTAACGGGCTGGTGTTCCCCGATCGCTCGCCGCACCCGGCGCTGTTCGAGGCGCAGCGCGCCCAGCAGTTCTTTACCTTTACGCGGGTCAGCACCTCTCCGCTGGTGATTGAGGTGCAAAGCGGCTATCTGTTCCGCCACACCGATAACGAAGTGCTGAACTGGACGGTTGCCCGGGACGGGGACGTGCTGGCCGCGGGCGAGGTGACGCTCTTGATGGCGCCTGAAGGCACCCAGCGTCTGGAGATTGACCTGCCGGCGCTGAAAGCCGTGCCGGGTGAGGTCTGGCTGAACGTTGAAGTACGTCAGCCGCGGGCAACGCCGTGGTCTCCGGCTGACCACCGCTGCGCGTGGGAGCAGTGGCCGCTTCCGGCTCCCCTTTTTATTGCTCCGCCAGTCCCGGCGGGCGAGCCGCCGGTGTTAACGCAAAACGATCGCATCCTGGAGATCGCCCATCGTCAACAGCGCTGGCAGTTCGATCGCGCATCCGGACACCTGACTCAATGGTGGCGAAACGGCGTTGAAACGCTCCTTTCACCTCTGACGGATAACGTCAGCCGCGCGCCGCTGGATAACGACATTGGCGTGAGCGAGGCGACGCAGATCGATCCGAACGCCTGGGTTGAGCGCTGGAAAGCGTCGGGCATGTACGATCTCACCTCGCGCGTTCTGCACTGTGAGGCACAGCAGCACGCAGGCGACGTGGTGGTCACAACCCAGCACGTACTTGAGTATCGCGGCAAAGCCCTGTTCATGAGCCGTAAAGTCTGGCGGGTGGACGATAGGGGCGTTCTGCATGGCGATATTCAGATTGATGTTGCGTCTGATATCCCTGAACCCGCGCGCGTTGGCCTGAGCGTTCATCTTGCCGAAACGCCGGAAAACGTTCACTGGCTGGGGCTGGGGCCGCATGAAAACTACCCGGACAGAAAGCTGGCGGCGCAGCAGGGTCGCTGGACATTACCTCTCGAGGCCATGCACACGCCGTATATCTTCCCGACGGAAAATGGTTTGCGCTGCGATACCCGGGAACTTGTGGTGGGAACGCATCAGCTGAACGGCCGGTTCCATTTCTCGGTGAGCCGCTACGGCCAGCAGCAGCTGCATGAGACAACCCATCATCATCTGCTGCGCGAAGAGCCGGGATGCTGGCTCAATCTCGATGCGTTCCATATGGGCGTGGGCGGCGACGACTCCTGGAGCCCCAGCGTCTCTCCGGAATTCCTCCTGCAGACACGCCAGCTTCGCTATACCTTCAGCTGGCAGCAGACCCTTAGCTGACCATGAAGATGCGGCCACAGAGCGTGGCCGCAGTCTTACGCCAGAATGCCGCTCAGGCCATGCAGGCTCATGTAAATCCCTACTACGGTAATCAGCGCAGCGGAGATCCACGGCGCTTTACGGGAGAATTCGCTAAACCCGGGCCAGCGTTTGGTCGCGTGCTTGAGGCTTAAGGCGGCAATCGCGCCGGAAGCGACCAGCGTTAACGCCAGACCAATGCTGAAGCTGAACACCAGCGTCGCGCCGAGGGCGAAATGCTTTAGCTGCAGGCAGATCAGCAGCACGGTGATGGACGCCGGACAGGGGATAAGCCCGCCGGTCAGGCCAAACATCACGATCTGTCCGGTGGTGACATTTTGACCGCTGAAGCGCCGGTTAATATCCTGCGCGTGAGCGCGCTGGTGGGCGTCCTGCCACTCTTCTTCAACCAGCGAGTGTTCGTGGTGATGGTGATGATGATCATGATGGTGGTCATGGACATGGTCATGGTGGTGGTGGTGGTGATCATGGTCGTGATGATGATGATCGTGCGGCTGGCTCTCTTTCCAGGTTCGCCACGCCATCCACAGGGCGATCGCAACGATCAGCACCCCGGAAATCAGCTGGAACCAGGGTTCGGACGTGTGTGCATCCCAGCCCCGACCAAACCATAATCCCGCCATCGCAACGAGCCAGACCACCGCCGTATGGGAGAGCGTGGCCGCCAGGCCGAGCAGCACCGCCTGTTTCAGCGTGCCTCGGATGGCAACAATAAAGGCGGCCATCATTGTTTTTGAATGGCCCGGTTCCAGGCCATGTAGCGCACCGAGCAGGATAGCGCTGGGAACAAACAGCCAGGCGTTGCCCTGCTGAAGGAGTGAAGCAAAATCGGTCATGGGAAATTCCGGAGTGGAAAGCGTGCGGAGATACTACTCCCCCCCAGTAGCGTAATACTACCCCCCAGTAGAAAAATACTCAGGGGGAGTAGAGCGTGGTATGCTTTAAAAGCCAAAAAATAAGGGATACAGAGATGTCACATACCATTCGAGACAAGAAGATGTTACTGACTCGCCTGAAGAAAATTCAGGGGCAGAGCACCGCGCTGGAAAAAATGCTCAACAGCGATCACGAATGCGCCGAGGTGTTACAGCAGCTGGCGGCGATCCGCGGGGCGGTGAATGGCATGATGATGCAGGTGATCGAAGGGCATTTAACCGATCATGTGGTGAAAGAGGCTGAAGAAGCGCAGCGTGAAGCCGATCTTGGCGTGGTGTTGCGGGTGATGAAATCCTATCTCAAGTAGCGTGCGTGCCGAGGTTATTTTCTGCCCAGAGAATAAATTCCGTTTTTGGCAGCGCTTTGCTGTAGTACCATCCCTGCCCGTACTGCACGCCGTGGCGGTGCAGCCAGGCGAGCTGCCCTGCGGTTTCGACGCCCTCCGCCACCATCGCCAGCTTCAGCGACTTCGCTATTTCAATGATGTGCGGCGTCACGTTTTTATACTCCAGCGCATCCACGAACGATTTATCAATTTTTAGCGTGTCGACGTCCAGATCCTGCAGATAGCTCAGGCTGGAATAGCCCGTGCCAAAATCATCAATATAGACAGGGTGGCCCGAACGACGGAATGCGGCGATAGCCGGTGCGCTAATTTTGGGATCGGCAAAGCCGCGCTCGGTGAGCTCCAGGGCGATTTGCCGGGGGTGGATCTGCCACTTGTTCAGGAGCTGGCTCAACAGAGGCGGCAGGATGCCGGAGGTTAAATCGGCAGGGGCGAGGTTAATGGAGATATGCTGATCCGGATAGCGTTGCAGCCAGTGGCCCATATCTTCAAACACCTTTTCGATGACTAACTGCGTCAGCTTCGAGATGAGCCCCGTTTGCTCGGCAAGGGGGACAAAAATATCCGGCGAGAGGCAGCTTCCGTCCGGCTGTGGCCAGCGCGTCAGCGCCTCAGCGCCCACAATTTTTCCGCTACAGAGCGCCACGATGGGCTGATAGTGCACCACAAAATCCCGGCTGTTAATGGCGTCAAGCAGGCGATTGCGCGGCGACTGGATACGCCGCAGGATCCGCAGGACAAACAGTGCGGCGAGCAGGCTTATCAACATGCCGAACGGTAACCAGAAAAGAAGCTGCCGGTGCCAGGTTTCAGCCAGCGGTTTGAGCGTTGCCCATGCGACGACGGTAAATCCAAGCTCAGGTACAGACTTCATGACGTACATTGAACCGTTGTACTGCACGCTTTTCACACCCCGCTCCTGAACCATGTCGCGGATGTGAGAGTCGAGCTTGCTGCTGCTGGCAAATATGCGATGCGTTGCGCTTCCTACCAGGGCGGCATCAATCGCTATCTCGCCGAAAGGGATCACGTCCACCAGCGAGGCAGGATCGATCATGACAAGGTAGTGGCCTTTTCCCAGCACCGTCATGTAGCGGTTAAACCCAAGATCGTTTTGCGTGGTCAGCCACGCGCTGTAACCATCTTCGGTAATGCGCATTGGAGGAGGGAAAGGGGACGCATGGCTGGTTTGCTCCAGGGAGGAGCAGAGCGGTCGAAGGTTGTCGATATAAATCACTTCCTGGACATATCGCCACGAGAAAGCGACCCGGCGCATTTCCCGCAATTGCAAGGGGCTACACGGCACGCCCTCAAAGGCCTGCAGGTGATCGAGCGCTTCTTTTGCCTGATCCACAACCCTGTCGGTGCGTACCAGCACGCGGGAGGCATAGTTATCCAGCGCATCGGCGAATTTATCTTCCGCCTGGCGATGGGCCAGCCAGATGCTCAGGCAAATGGGGACCAGCACAGAAAAGATAAGTACGCCAGTCACCAGACTGACCAGATGTCGGGTTTTCATGCTGTCGTGTCCTTCCTCGTATACCCGTTCCTGGGCATTGAGTTCCCTGCCTGAAGAGAAAGATTTTACCGCGAAATGATATAGTTATAGCACGTGGTTGGCATGGTTTTCATTTTATCTCAGGCATACGAGAAATTATCGTCAGAAGAGAGGGGTTGTTTTTTTAACCTCGCCTGGATATTATTTTGTTATGTTATAACAAAACATAAAGGATTTACGATGAAACCCGATATCCACCCAGCCTATCGCACCGTGGTATTCCACGACACCAGCGCTAATGAATACTTTAAAGTCGGCTCAACCATTAAAACCGACCGCGAAATTGAACTCGACGGTGAGACATATCCGTACATCACCATCGAGGTTTCTTCAAAATCGCACCCGTTTTATACCGGTAAGCAGAAAACGTTCTCCACGGACGGCAGCGCAGCGCGCTTCCGTAAGCGTTTTGGCGGTTTTCTCAATGCGAAGCGGGGCTAACCATGCAGGTACTTAACTCATTACGCAGTGCAAAGCAGCGTCACCCGGATTGCCAGATAGTCAAACGCAAAGGACGCTTATACGTGATTTGCAAATCTAATCCGCGCTTTAAGGCGGTTCAGGGACGTAAAAAAAGACGCTAAACGCGCGTTTCTCGCCAGCTTTCCAGGGATCTTTTCTGTTTGCCATCGGCAGTAAAATTGTCGGTGGCAAGCCAGCTTTCAAAGGAGTTAGCCAGCGCCGGCCACTCTTTGTCGAGAATCGAAAACCAGTCGGTATCCCGGTTACGGCCTTTTATCACCAGCGCCTGGCGAAAGCGTCCTTCAAACTGAAAGCCCAGACGCAGCGCCGCTTTACGGGAAGGCTCGTTCAGGCTATTGCACTTCCATTCATAACGCCGGTACCCCAGGGTATCGAACACGTATCGCATCAGCAGATACTGCGCTTCTGTCGACCCTGGCGTGCGGCTTAACAGAGGAGAGAAGTGAACGTGCC
Organism: Enterobacter cloacae complex sp. S3; assembly: GCF_014930495.1. Classification (NCBI taxonomy): domain Bacteria; kingdom Pseudomonadati; phylum Pseudomonadota; class Gammaproteobacteria; order Enterobacterales; family Enterobacteriaceae; genus Enterobacter; species Enterobacter cloacae complex sp. S3. Next base: position 173,273 of record NZ_JADBRD010000015.1, read on the forward strand.
CCACTTCCACGACGCCGTTTTTAGGATCGATCCGCATCAGGGACAGCGTCCCGACAGGAGACTGGGTCCGGTTATCCATAACGGTAAAGTGGATGGGATCGGATAACTCACTTACGCTCGCCACCCATTCGGCAAAATCCTCTGCGTTGGCATCGGGTTCACGCAGCAGCCACGTCCAGCTGCGGGTATCTTCGGCCAGTGAATAGGCGGAGAACAACGCGTGGGCATGCTCCACGCGCAGCGGCTCAAGCCGGCAATAGTGACCCTGAAGGACCAACCGGGACGGGGGCTGAGGAGGCTGCCAGTCGATAAGGGCTTCGCCTACAGGCTGTCCAAACTCGTTGAATGTATTCATCTTTATTTCCATGACGTTGAAAAGATCTCCAGATTAGTGAATTGCTGGTTCCTTAAAAAGAACCACCAGGCTATGTTTTTCTGGTACCACAAGGAGGGAAGATGAATATACCGGGTGATGAGCTTTACACTTTGCTCCATGCTGCGCTGAAAAAGCGTGGGCAGGAGACGCTTCAGCGCGCGCTCTATCTCGCTTTGCGGGAGGCCATACTGAGCGGAAGGCTTCGGTCCGGCAGCCAGCTGCCCGGTTCGCGAACGCTGGCGCAGCAGATCTCGGTTTCCCGAAACACGGTCAATGCGGCGCTGGACCAGCTCACGCTCGAAGGTTATTTACTGCGTAACCGTCAGGGAACGCGGGTGGGGCAATTCGCTCATCGTACGATTGCCCGGGCATTGCCGGATCCTGACATCAGGCTGACAAAACGGGTCGCCCTGCTGCCCGCGCCCGTGCCGCGCGACACCCCGGTGATGGCGTTTACGCCGGGAACGCCAGCCATTAACTATTTCCCCTTGCCGCTGTGGCGGCGATTGTACGATCGTGTCCTGCGCGAGGAGGGAAGCGCCCTGTTAGGCTATGGCGACCCGGCCGGCGAGCCGTCGCTGCGCGCCGCGATTGCCCGGCATCTCGCCCTGTCCCGCGGTATCGACTGCGACGCCAGCCAGATTGTGATAACCGAAGGGGCGCTTGAAGGCGTCAACCTCTGCACGATGCTGTTAAGCGAGCCTGGCGATGTCGCCTGGGTAGAAAACCCCGGCTATAGCGGGGCAAAGAGTGCGTTTGTTAAAACTGGCCTGGCAATGACGGGAATACCGGTAGATGACGAGGGAATGTGCTGGGAAGGGTTGAATTCGCCCGCTCCTTCACTGATTTTTACCTCACCTTCGCATCAGTTCCCTTACGGGAGCGTGCTCAGCGCGCGGCGGCGGCTGGCGCTGCTGGAGCTGGCACGGCAGCATAACGCGTGGATCATTGAAGACGATTACGACAGCGAGTTCCGTTATGCCGGTGAGCCCGTACCGGCGATGCTGGGAATGGTCAACAATGCGCCCGTTGTGTATCTGGGGACGTTCAGTAAAACGCTGTTTCCCTCGCTCAGAATGGGGTTCATGGTGCTACCGCCAGCGCTGGCGAAAGCGGCTCGCCCGGCCATCGGCTCGCTGTTGCGCGGAGGGCATCGTGCGGAGCAGCGTACCCTGGCGCTGTTCATTGAAGAAGGTCACTATGCCCGTCATCTTGCCGCCATGCGTCGGCTCTACCGTAAACGCTACCGCCAGCTGCGTGAGGTGCTGAGCGCAGAGCTTCATTCTCCGCATCGCATTCTGGCAGGCGAAGGGGGAATGCATCTGACGCTGGCGATAGACGTTATTGACGACCAGAAGCTGGTGGAGCAGGCGAGGGCGTTTCAGCTGGCACCCGCTGCGCTGAGCGGGTACTACCTGGAGGCGAAGCAGGGGCAAACCGGTCTGGTTTTAGGTTACGGCAATACCTCTGCTTCTCAGTTTGCGCCGGGGATCCGACGCCTGCAGGCGTTAATTACGCAGCAGCAGGGCGGGAAAGGGTAAAAACATCATAGAATGAGAGCTGACCTTTGGTGGAGACCATTTTCTGCAGCTTCTCTTTTTGCCCGGCTTCAACCGCCGGAGAGTGCATGATGTTTTCGATCAGCTCCTCTGGCACGTAACGCGTGTTGTACCATTCGCCGTTATAGCAGACCCGGAAATCGAGCACGTCGATATCTTCGTAACGGTAGCGCGGATTCACGTCGAAAAAGAAAAAGGCGTTAAAGACGACAAACAGTACAACCAGCAGCCAGACGGAGTCCACCAGCGTTTCGGACTTCAGCATCACAATAAGAGTCGCCAGCCAGGCGGCATACATGGCGACAAACAGTCCAGGATGTTTGCGAATAAAGCTAATGCTAAAGCGCGGGCGATTGTCGCGCTTTTCGCGGAGGTTAAGATCGTCGATGGTGGCGGTAAGCAGGCGCTGTATCTCGGTCATTTTTTGCCTTCATAAGAGTTGACAATACAGGGGATCTGCCAATTTTAGGGGAGCCATCAGGCTGAAAAAAGTAACAGTCTGGCGCTAAAAGACTATAACAGTTGACTCCCCGCAACCTCACAGCGTTTTGATGATTTTTGCCGGATTGCCGCCAACGACGACATTAGCCGGGACGTCTTTCGTCACGACGGCACCGGAGGCCACGACCACATTATCACCAATGGTGACGCCAGGGTTAATGACAGCCCTGCCGCCAATCCAGACGTTATTGCTAATATTGACGGGTTTTCCAAACTCCACGCCGCTGTTTCGTTCTTCCGCGTCCAGGGGATGGGTAGCCGTATAAATATGAACACCCGGCGCGAGCATGCAGTTATCGCCAATATGCACAGGGCAGACATCCAGCATCACGCAGTCGAAGTTAGCGTAAAAGTTTTTGCCCAGATAAATGTTATATCCATAGTCGCAGCGGAAGCTCGGCTCAATATAAGCGCCTGCGCTTTGTGCCAGAAGTTCCGCCAGAATGTTCTGGCGTTCTGTTTTTTCATCAGGCGCGGTGTGGTTATAGCGGTAAACCAGATGTCGGGCCCGCAGTCGGTCAGCCCGTAACGTCTCATCGCCGGGGCGGTAATGTTCACCGGCAATCATTTTCTGTTTTTCTAAGCTCATTGGAAACCTCTCTGGATGTTATTACCGAAGGGTAATCGGAACAGGTCAGAAGGGGAACGTTCCCGAAAAGCCGATGTGACTGACGTCACAACATTGCTGTTGATGAACACGTTTTACACGGAGACCTGGCTTACGCACAGGGAGCATAACGGGACAGGTAAATACTCAGAACGAGGCGTAGAACTCTACAGACACCCTTCAAAGATTAACGGACAAATTTCCACACAGAAGTAGGGATTTTGTCATACAGTTTATTCATTGTCAGTTCAGCAAGACGATGGTCAGCGGCTGAATAAAATACCGCCAGTTCATTATCAGAAAGCTCGTATTTATTCTTTTCAATGACGCGCTCAAGCGTGTCAATTGACTGACAACGCCGTAAGCGCATCAAATAATCGATTTTTGTGAGTGGTTTATCAGACATAAATTCACCTTAGTAATTGTAATAATTTTAACAGGAAAGACTCACCGGGTTAGCTCTGCTCACGTTGACGAAACAGCGGAATAGCCGATTTCCCGATTTACGCCATTTTTGCAAATCCTGCGCGTTAATGCCGTAACTGCTGAACAACATAAAGGTGTCGTCCAGGTATTCATCAATTTGCTCAATGAGCTTATTATCTTCATTGTACTTAATTTTATAATTAAGTGCGAAGGTTGCGATATGCTCTATCAGCTCATTCAACTGTAAATTGATGGCAGATGTTGGGTCGTTTACCCAGCCATGGTTACTTTCATCAAGATTGGCAAGGCAGTCATGGTACAAGGATTCGCAGAGAAATTTCAACTGCGCGATATCATGCCTTTTTGGCGAGTACTCGTCCATAGCGCATCCCCTTCTGAGTGATTTCTTACTCACCGAACATCATTGTCGGGATGGATACAACTGACTTAGCTACATGAGTGCTGTGTTCCTGATAACCTAACTATAAGCCACTCCTTCCTGGATTTCACCGCGCTATTACGAAAAATTACAAATAAAAACCGCAGGCTGGGAGCGTGTACGCAAATGGTCACCCTGGACTCAACGTTTTTATCCAAATTAACGACGGGGTTTTATCGCTTCCTTACGTTTCATCGGCTTAGCAAAAATGATGAGAAAAGTTCAGATTCAGACTTATCTTTGTAAGAACTTCTTATTAGGAATATTCCTAATAGCTTAAGCGGGGAAATGAAATTAAAAAAATCCTGAATTCACCGATTAAGGTATCAGTTAATTATGATATGTCTATTTAAGATGGCAGAAAATAAATAGAGCCACAATAAGCGTAATTTATGATTTTTTCTGAAAATGAAAAAGGCCGCTAATGCGGCCTTTTTATCATGTGGAACCGGTATCAGTGAGGTTCTACCGAATGACTGTGTTCAACATCTTCATTCTTGCGGCTAAAGCGGCGGCGAACCACCACGAAGAACACCGGTACGAAGAAGATAGCCAGTACGGTCGCGGTAACCATACCGCCCATTACGCCTGTACCTACCGCGTTCTGCGCGCCGGAGCCTGCGCCGGAGCTGATAACCAGCGGCAGGACACCGAGGATAAACGCCAGCGACGTCATCAGGATTGGGCGCAGACGCATACGAACCGCTTCAAGCGTCGCCTCAATAAGGCCTTTGCCTTCTTTCTCCATCAGATCTTTGGCGAATTCAACGATAAGTATCGCGTTCTTCGCCGACAAGCCAATGGTTGTCAGCAGGCCTACCTGGAAGTAAACGTCGTTGGTCAGTCCACGGAACGTTGCCGCAAGCAGCGCACCGATAACCCCGAGCGGAACCACCAGCATAACGGAGAACGGAATCGACCAGCTCTCGTACAGTGCCGCCAGACACAGGAAGACCACAATCAGTGAAATGGCGTACAGGGCAGGGGCCTGGTTACCGGACAGACGTTCCTGATAGGACATACCGGTCCAGTCATAGCCGATACCCGCAGGCAGTTTGCTTGCCAGCTCTTCCATCAGGTTCATGGCTTCACCGGTGCTTCGGCCCGGAGCAGCCTGACCCAGGATCTCCATCGATGGCAGACCGTTATAGCGTTCCAGACGCGGCGAACCGTATTCCCAGCGTGAGGTTGAGAACGCCGAGAACGGTACCATCTGACCATTGCTGCCGCGCACGAACCAACTGTTGATATCGTTAGGCAACATACGGTACTGCGCCTCTGACATCACGTACACTTTCTTCACACGACCGCGGTCGATGAAGTCGTTAACGTAGCTACCGCCCCAGGCTGCGCCCAGCGTGGTATTGATGTCACTGATGGATACGCCCAGCGCCTGAGCTTTCTCCTGGTCGATATCGATCTTGTACTGTGGCGTATCTTCCAGGCCGTTTGGACGCACGCCGACCAGCAGGTCAGGGTGTTTAGCGACTTCACCAAACAGCTGGTTACGCGCCTGCGTCAGTTTTTCGTGGCCCAGACCGCCCTGGTCAATCAGCTGGAAGTCGAAACCGGTCGCCGTACCCAGTTCAACAATCGCTGGCAGGTTAAAGGCAAAGACCATCGCATCTTTAATCTGCGAGAAGGTTCCCATTGCACGGCCGGTGATGGCTTCAACCTTGTTCTTTTCGCCTGGACGTTCAGACCAGTCTTTCAGAGAAACGAAGGCAATACCGGTGTTCTGACCACGACCCGCAAAGCCAAAGCCGTTAACCGCAAACACGGACTCAACGTTGTCTTTCTCTTTGGTGAGATAGTAGTCCGTCACTTCATCCAGCACTTTCTGGGTACGCTCTTGCGAGGCACCCGCCGGAAGCTGTGCCATCGTCAGGAACACGCCCTGGTCTTCATCTGGCAGGAACGAGCTTGGCAGACGAACGAACAGGAAGGCCATGCCCACCACGATGATGATATAGAGCAGCAGGTAACGACCGGTGCTGCGCAGGATGTTACCCACGCTGTCGGTGTAGTGGTGCGTGCTCTTATCGAACATGCGGTTAAACCAGCCGAAGAACCCTTTGTGCTCGCCGTGACCGCCTTTCTGAATTGGCTTCAGCATGGTGGCACACAGGGCAGGGGTCAGGATCAACGCCACCAGCACCGACAGCGCCATCGCGGAAACGATGGTAATAGAGAACTGACGATAAATCGCACCGGTAGAGCCCCCGAAGAAGGCCATCGGGATAAATACCGCAGACAGCACCATCGCGATACCGACCAGCGCGCCCTGGATCTGGCCCATTGATTTACGGGTCGCTTCTTTCGGCGGCAAACCTTCTTCCGCCATCACGCGTTCGACGTTCTCGACCACGACGATGGCATCATCCACCAGCAGGCCGATGGCGAGCACCATCCCGAACATCGTCAGGGTGTTTATCGAGTAGCCGAATATCGACAGGATCGCAAAGGTCCCGAGCAATACTACCGGCACGGCAATCGTTGGGATAAGCGTCGCGCGGAAGTTTTGCAGGAACAGGTACATCACCAGGAATACCAGGATGATCGCCTCAACCAGCGTCTTAACCACTTCATGAATCGAGATTTTGACGAACGGCGTGGTGTCGTACGGGTAAACGATTTTCAGACCTGACGGGAAGAACGGTTCCATCTTCTTCAGCTCTGCGCGGATCGCCGTGGCGGTGTCCAGGGCGTTAGCGCCGGTCGCCAGTTTGATACCCAGACCGGAAGCCGGTTTACCGTTAAACTTCGCGATGATGTCGTAGTTCTCACCGCCCAGCTCAACTTTCGCCACGTCGCGCAGGCGAACCTGCGAACCGTCCTGATTCACCTTCAGCAGAATTTTGCTGAATTCATCGGCAGAGGTCAGACGGGTCTGCGCGATGATCGAGGCGTTAAGCTGCTGGCCTTTTACCGGCGGCGTACCGCCTAACTGACCTGCCGCTACCTGGGCGTTCTGCGCTTTAATTGCGCTGATCACGTCAACCGGCGTCAGCTGGAAGTTGTTCAGCTTGTTCGGATCCATCCAGATACGCATCGCGTACTGGGAACCGAACAGCTGCACGTCACCCACACCGGAAGTACGGCTAATAGCGTCCTTCATGTTGGCGCCCACGTAGTCGGAAATATCCTCCTGCGTCATGGTGCCGTTGGTGTTGATAACGCCGACAACCATCAGGAAGCTACTGGACGATTTCTCGACGCTCACACCCTGCTGTTGTACTTCCTGCGGCAGCAAAGGCATTGCCAGCTGCAGTTTGTTCTGCACCTGAACCTGCGCAATGTCAGCATCCGTACCTGACTGGAAGGTCAGGGTGATCTGCACCGTACCGGTGGAGTCACTGTTTGAGGACATGTACATCAGGTTATCGATACCGTTCATGTTCTGTTCGATAACCTGGGTGACGGTGTCCTGCACCGTTTTCGCATCAGCCCCCGGGTAGGTTGCGGAAATTGTCACCGCCGGTGGCGCAATCGTTGGATATTGCGCGACAGGCAGCTTCAGGATCGCAAGTCCCCCGGCCAGCATGATGATTATGGCGATCACCCACGCAAATATGGGGCGATCGATAAAGAAATTAGGCATGTCTTAACGGCTCCTGTTTAAGTTAAGACTTGGTTTGTTCTGACTGGCCAGCGGCCGAAGCTTGTTGTTTATCGTCAGATTTCACTTCCTGTGCTTTAACCTGCGCGCCAGGACGAACTTTTTGCAAACCAGTAACAATCACGCGATCGCCATCTTTCAGACCTTCCGTCACCAGCCATTTATCGCCAATCGCCTGAGTGGCGGTGATATTGCGCGTTTCGACTTTGTCATCAGCCCCAACAACCAGCGCGCTCGCATCGCCGCGTGGCGTACGGGTCACACCCTGCTGTGGAACCAGAAGTGCGGTTGGATTCGTTCCTTCTTCCAGACGCGCGCGAACGAACATACCTGGCAGCAGATTTTTGTCAGGGTTCGGGAAAATCGCACGTAAGGTGATGGAACCGGTAGTCTGGTCGACCGTCACGTCAGAGAATTCCAGGGTACCTTCCTGCGGGAACTTAATACCGTCGTTGGTAATCAGCTCCACCTTGGCTTTGCCGTTTTCCTGTTTCAGGGTGCCGTTAGCCAGCTCCTGTTTCAGGCGCAGGAAATCGTTGCTGGACTGCGTCACGTCAACGTAGATCGGATCAAGCTGCTGCACGGTTGCCAGCGCATTGGTCTGACCGTTCTGCACCAGCGCTCCTTCCGTGACGGAAGATTTACCAATACGACCGCTGATAGGAGAGGTCACTTTGGTATAGGCCAGGTTAATGCGCGCGGTTTCGACGGCCGCTTTGGCTGCCACCACGGCCGCGTTAGCCTGCTGTGCATCGGCCAGAGCGGTATCGTAATCCTGTTGGCTGATGTACTTGGTGCCGAGCAGCTTTTGGTAGCGGTTCAACGTCAGCTGAGCAATTTTGGCCGCGGCTTGTGCTTTCGCCAGGTCGCCTTTCGCACTTTCATAAGAGGCCTGATAGGTTGCTGGATCAATCTGATACAGAGACTCACCGGCTTTCACATCACCACCTTCGGTGAAGTTACGCTTCAGGATAATGCCGCTGACCTGAGGACGCACTTCCGCAATGCGGTAAGCATTGGTACGGCCTGGTAATTCGGTGGTGATTTGTAGAGGTTCAGATTTGAGCGTCACGACGCCTACTTCTGGCGCCTGCTGAGCTCCTTGTTGAGCTGGTTTGTCGTCACATCCTGTTAGCGCTAAGCTGCCTGAGAGCATCAGAACGACCGCCAGAGGCGTTAACCCTCTGTTTTTGTTCATATGTAAACCTCGAGTGTCCGATTTCAAATTGATCAAGGGTCCTGAGTCTAAAAACCCATTGCTGCGTTTATATTATCGTCATGCTATGGTACATACATTCACAAATGTATGTAAATCTGACTCCTGTAAATTCACCCACCTATGGCACGAAAAACTAAACAACAAGCGCTGGAAACCCGACAACACATTCTGGATGTGGCAATACGTTTGTTCTCGCAGCAGGGTGTTTCATCCACCTCGCTGGCGCAGATTGCTCAGGCTGCCGGTGTGACGCGAGGAGCGATTTACTGGCATTTTAAAGATAAGTCAGATCTGTTCAGTGAAATCTGGGAGCTTTCAGAGTCCAGCATTAGCGATCTCGAGAGTGAGTATCGGGCAAAATTCCCTGACGATCCACTCTCAGTATTGAGAGAAATATTAGTATATATCCTTGAAGCAACGGTAGTTGAAGAACGTCGCAGATTAATGATGGAGATTATTTTTCATAAATGCGAGTTCGTGGGCGAGATGGCGGTGGTGCAGCAGGCGCAACGCAGCCTTAGCCTGGAGAGCTATGATCGTATTGAACAGAATCTGAACCTGTGTATGCAGGCAAAACTCTTACCGGCCAATCTCTTGACCCGACGGGCGGCAATCCTGATGCGCAGCTACATTTCAGGTCTGATGGAAAACTGGCTTTTCTCGCCGCAATCCTTTGACCTCAAAGAGGAAGCCCGCAGCTACGTGGCGATTTTACTGGAAATGCTACAGCTCTGCCCCACGCTGCGCAGCGACGCGCCTTCGCTAACGGCCTGATCCCTTTCCAGGATTTATCTCAGAGGATAACGTTCGCGCTATTCTGCTTTCAGCGAGCGTGATATTCTTCACGCCGGACTATTTTCGGTCATCTTCTGACATCATTCACAACTATGCTGCCCATCAATCGCTCGCAACATCCTGTTTTTGCATTGCTCTTTGCGATGCTGTTTTTCTTCGCCACGGCGCCGCTGACCTGGGCCCGCGCCGATAACAGCAATGATATTCCCTCGCGCGGCGATGTTCAGTCGCAGCTCGACACGCTGAACAAACAAAAAGATCTCTCCCCTCAGGAGAAACTCGTCCAGCAGGATCTGACGGAAACGCTGGAAACGCTGGATAAAATTGAACGCATCAAAGCGGAAACCGTCCAGCTTCGTCAGAAGGTGGCGCAGGCGCCTGAAAACATGCGTAAGGCCACCGACGCGCTGAATGCCCTCAGCGATGTGGATAACGACGACGAGACGCGCAAGACGCTCTCGACGCTCTCTTTACGCCAGCTGGAGTCCCGCGTCGCGCAACTGCTCGACGACCTGCAAACCGCGCAGTCGGATCTCGCAACCTATAACAGCCAGCTTGTCTCGCTGCAGACCCAGCCCGAGCGCGTGCAAAACGCGATGTACGCCGCGTCTCAGCAGCTGCAGCAGATCCGCAACCGTCTGAACGGCACGACGGTCGGCGAAGGCACGCTGCGCCCGACGCAGCAAACCCTGCTGCTGGTTCAGCAGGCCTTGCTCAATGCACAGATTGAACAGCAGCGTAAAAGCCTGGAAGGGAATACGGTGCTGCAGGACACGCTTCAGAAACAGCGTGATTACGTCACCGCGAATATTAACCGCCTGGAACACCAGCTTCAGCTGTTGCAGGAGGCGGTCAACAGCAAACGCCTGACCCTGACGGAAAAAACCGCCCAGGAGGCCGTATCGCCTGACGAAACCGCCCGCATTCAGGCGAATCCGCTGGTGAAACAGGAGCTCGAGGCCAACCACCAGCTTAGCCAGCGCCTGATACTGGCGACGGAAAACGGCAACTCGCTGGTTCAGCAAAATATCAAAGTGAAGAACTGGCTGGATCGCGCGCTGCAGGCTGAGCGCAACATCAAAGAGCAGATTGCGGTCCTGAAGGGCAGCCTCCTGCTGTCGCGTATTCTCTACCAGCAGCAGCAGACGCTCCCGTCCGCCGATGAGCTGGAGGACATGACCAACCGCATTGCGGATTTACGTCTGGAACAGTTTGACGTCAACCAGCAGCGCGATGCCCTTTTCCAGAGCGATGCCTTTGTCGCCAAAATTGAAGAGGGGCATTCCAGCGACGTGAACCCGGAAGTGCATGACGCGCTGCTCCAGGTCGTCGATATGCGTCGCGAGCTGCTGGACCAGCTCAACAAACAGCTGGGCAACCAGCTGATGATGGCCATTAACCTGCAAATCAACCAGCAGCAGCTGGTGAGCGTCTCGAAAAGTCTGCAGGAGATCCTGACCCAGCAGATTTTCTGGGTGAACAGCAACAAGCCGATGGACTGGGACTGGGTCAAATCCTTCCCGGAGACGCTGAAAACGCAGATTAAGAGCATGAAGATCACCGTAAACTGGGAGAAAGCCTGGCCTGCGGTGACGATTGCCCTGCTGGCGGGATTACCGCTGCTGCTGATTGCCGGCCTGATCCGCTGGCGTCTGGGCTGGCTGAAAAAATACCAGGCGAAGCTTGCCTCCGAAGTGGGTCAGCTGCGCAACGATAGCCAGCTCCATACGCCAAAAGCGATTCTCATCGATCTCATCCGCGCCCTGCCGGTGTGTCTGATTATTCTGGCCGTGGGCCTGATTCTGCTCACGATGCAGCTCAACGTCAGCGACCTGCTGTGGGCGTTCAGTAAAAAACTGGCGCTGTTCTGGCTGGTCTTTGGCGTGTGCTGGAAGGTGCTGGAAAAAGACGGCGTGGCGGTGCGTCATTTCAACATGCCAGCGCAGCTGACCAGCCACTGGCGTCGTCAGATTGTGCGCATCAGCCTGGCGCTCCTGCCGCTGCACTTCTGGTCGGTTGTCTCTGAGCTTTCTCCGCTGCACCTGATGGATGACGTGCTGGGCCAGCTGGTTATCCTGCTGAACCTGCTGCTGATTGCGATCCTGATGTGGCCGATGTGTCGCGACAGCTGGCGTGATAAAGAGTCCCACAATATTCGCCTGGCCACCGTGACGGTGCTGGCGATCATTCCGCTGGCGCTAATGGTGCTGACGGCAACGGGCTACTTCTATACCACGCTGCGCCTGTCCGGGCGCTGGATTGAAACGGTCTATCTGGTGATCGTCTGGAACCTGCTCTATCAGACCGTGCTGCGCGGCCTGAGCGTGGCGGCCCGCCGCATTGCCTATCGCCGTGCTATCGCGCGTCGTCAGCATCAGGTTAAAGAGGGGGCCGAAGGCGCGGAGCCTCAGGAAGAGCCGACCATCGCCCTGGAGCAGGTTAACCAGCAGACGCTGCGCATCACCATGCTGGTGATGATCGCCCTGTTTGCGGTGATGTTCTGGGCTATCTGGTCCGATCTTATTACCGTTTTCGCCTATCTCGACAGTATTACCCTCTGGCAATACAACGGTACCGAAGCGGGCGCGGCGGTCATGAAAAGCGTGACCATGGGCAGCCTGCTGTTTGCGCTGGTGTCGTCGGTGGTGGCCTGGGCGCTGATTCGCAACCTGCCAGGCCTGCTTGAAGTGCTGCTCCTGTCACGTCTGAATCTCCGCCAGGGGGCGTCCTACGCCATTACCACGATCCTCAACTACGTGATCATTATTGTTGGGGCGATGACGGTCTTTGGCTCGCTTGGCGTCTCGTGGGATAAACTGCAGTGGCTTGCTGCCGCCCTCTCGGTCGGTCTGGGTTTTGGCCTGCAGGAGATCTTCGGTAACTTCGTGTCCGGCCTGATCATCCTGTTCGAACGTCCGGTACGAATCGGTGATACCGTCACCATCGGCACCTTCTCCGGTACGGTCAGCAAGATCCGTATTCGTGCCACCACCATCACCGACTTCGATCGCAAAGAGGTGATCATCCCGAACAAAGCGTTCGTGACCGAGCGCCTGATCAACTGGTCGCTCTCCGATACGGTGACGCGCGTGGTGATCCGCCTGGGCGTAGCCTACGGATCGGATCTGGAGAAGGTGAAAGAGGTACTGCTCAAGGCGGCGTCAGAACACCCGAAAGTGATGCACGATCCGGCGCCGGCGGTCTTCTTCACCACCTTTGGGCCGAGCACGCTGGATCACGAGCTGCGTTTATACGTGCGCGAGCTGCGTGACCGCAGCTACACGGTGGATGAACTCAACCGCTCTATCGATCGTCTGTGTCGTGAAAACGATATTAATATCGCCTTCAACCAGCTTGAGGTTCACCTGCGCAACGAGAAGGGTGATGAGCATACGGAAGTGAAGCGCGACATTAAGGGTGACGATCCTACGCCTGCTTAATCTATTTTCTCTCAGCCCTCAGGGGCGAGGGAACGATTTTCCCCCTCTCCCTCAGGGAGAGGGCTGGGGTGAGGGTAATTTTCCTTCAAAATCCCGCCGCACAATCTCCAGCGCCTTAAGCACCGTCTCGGCGGGGATCTCATGATTCTCGAGAAGCATAATCAAATCGACGGCCAGCTTGACCTCATCGGGTGCATTTTCCAGTGACATGGGTGTGGCTCCTGTTAACGGGTCAAACGTTCAATGACGCGCTCAATCTCGTCCCGCGCCTGACGGCAGCGGACGATACGTCCTTCCAGCGCGCTAATCTCGCGCATCAATAGCTGCTGCTCTTCCAGCGTCTCGCTGTTGTTCAGCCGCGTCTCGCGCTCGCGCTTCATCTCAAAGAGCCGGCGCTCAAACTCCTGGTTCTCCAGCCGCTTGCGCTGCCATTTACCGAGTCCCGGCGAGGCGCTGTCCCAGGCGCGCAGCGGCCAGGCGGCGATTTCGCGATGCAGAGCGGTGATCTGCTCTGTCAGATGCTCTGCGAGCCACGCCACCTGTTCTTGCTGTTCACTCTCAACCGCATGGCGAAGCTCGTCGAGGTTCGTCTGCGCTTCCGCCAGATAATCCTGAATGACGGTGCTGCGGGTACGAAAAAGCTGCCGGTCAAAGCGCGGTTTCAGCGTGGCGTGGCCCATCAGCGGTGTAGCCTGCTCCCGCAGAGCAATGAGCTGATTTTGCAGCCTCTCAAGAAGCAGTGCTGTTTTCAAGGCGCTCTCCAGTGGTAAAGTAGCCGTTCAGTTTGATAACGATTCGCATTATGAAGCGTACTATTTTAATCATCATTGGCTGGCTCGCGGTAGTGCTTGGCACGCTGGGCGTGTTTTTACCCTTGCTGCCGACCACCCCGTTTATCCTGCTTGCGGCCTGGTGCTTCGCCCGCTCGTCGCCGCGTTTTCACCACTGGCTGCTCTATCGCTCGTGGTTTGGCGGCTATCTGCGGCACTGGCAAAAACACCGGGCCATGCCGCCCGGCGCGAAGCCGCGCGCGATCGCGGTGATCCTCATCACCTTCGCTATTTCATTATGGCTGGTGAAAATGATGTGGGTACGTATTCTGCTGCTGGCGATCCTCTCCTGCCTGCTTTTCTTCATGTGGCGGATCCCCGTGGTTGATGAAAAGCAACAAAAGCACTGAAGCCTCATCATGGCTGTTGCAATTATCACGCGCAGCCAGTAAATTCGACCGTTTTCGAGCACAGGTGCGCCTGGTCAAAGGTTAAACAATTGTTACCTTGGCCGACTCGTTGCGCGCTGTGAGTAACACTGTTTCATTTAGGCAAAACCGATGACCGCAACTGCACAGCAGCTTGAATATCTGAAAAACAGCATCAAAAGCATCCAGGACTATCCAAAGCCTGGCATTCTTTTCCGTGATGTCACCAGCTTGCTGGAAGACCCGAAAGCGTACGCGCTCAGCATTGAACTGCTGGTCGAGCGTTATAAAAACGCCGGGATCACCAAAGTAGTAGGTACCGAAGCCCGTGGCTTCCTGTTTGGCGCACCGGTTGCGCTGGCAATGGGCGTGGGTTTTGTGCCGGTGCGTAAGCCGCGCAAACTGCCGCGTGAAACCATTGCTGAGAGCTATGAGCTGGAGTACGGCACCGATCAGCTGGAGATCCACGTTGATGCGATCAAGCCTGGCGACAAAGTGCTGGTGGTGGACGATCTGCTGGCAACCGGCGGTACCATTGAAGCGACCGTGAAATTGATCCGTCGTCTGGGTGGTGAAGTGACCGACGCGGCATTCATCATCAACCTGTTCGATCTCGGCGGTGAACAGCGCCTGGAAAAACAGGGCATCACCAGCTACAGCCTGGTGCCTTTCCCGGGTCATTAATCCCGGTTTTCACAACCTCGCTCAATGGGTGAGGTTGTGATAGCATTCCCCTCCATAAATTCACCTTCCAGCGTTGCAGAGCCTGCCCATGAGTTATCAGGTGTTAGCCCGTAAATGGCGACCACAAACCTTTGCTGACGTTGTCGGTCAGGAACATGTGCTGACGGCCCTGGCGAACGGCTTGTCGCTAGGTCGTATCCATCACGCCTATCTTTTCTCCGGCACCCGCGGCGTCGGTAAGACCTCTATTGCCCGTTTGCTGGCAAAAGGTCTCAACTGCGAAACCGGGATCACCGCCACGCCGTGCGGCGTGTGCGATAACTGCCGGGAGATCGAGCAGGGGCGTTTTGTCGATCTGATCGAGATCGACGCCGCCTCGCGTACCAAAGTGGAAGATACCCGCGATCTGCTCGATAACGTGCAGTACGCCCCGGCGCGCGGCCGCTTCAAGGTCTACCTGATCGATGAAGTGCACATGCTGTCGCGCCACAGCTTTAACGCCCTGCTGAAAACGCTGGAAGAGCCGCCCGCGCACGTGAAGTTCCTGCTGGCGACCACCGATCCGCAAAAGCTGCCGGTCACGATTTTGTCGCGCTGCCTGCAGTTCCACCTGAAGGCGCTGGACGTTGAGCAGATCCGCGCGCAGCTTGAGCACATTCTTGATGAAGAGAAGATCGTTCACGAGCCGCGCGCCCTGCAGCTGCTGGCCCGCGCGGCGGACGGCAGCCTGCGTGATGCGCTCAGCCTGACCGACCAGGCGATTGCCAGCGGTGACGGCAAGCTCTCCACCGAGGCGGTCAGCACCATGCTCGGCACGCTGGATGACGATCAGGCGCTGTCGCTTATCGAGGCGATGATCGCCGCCAACGGCGAACGCGTGATGTCGCAGGTGAACGCGGCCGCTGCCCGCGGTATCGAATGGGAAGGACTGCTGGTTGAGATGCTCAGCCTGCTGCACCGCGTGGCGATGCTGCAGCTTTCTCCGTCCGCCATCGGTGCGGATATGGCCGCCATTGAACAGCGGATGCGTGAACTTGCCCGCACCGTGCCGCCTGCCGACGTGCAGCTGTACTACCAGACGCTGCTGATTGGCCGCAAAGAGTTACCGTTCGCGCCGGATCCACGAATGGGCGTTGAAATGACGCTGCTGCGCGCGCTGGCGTTCCACCCGCGCATGCCATTGCCGGAGCCGGAAGCGCCGCGGCAGTCTTTCGCGCCGGTCGCCCCTACGGCGGTGATGTCGCCGCAGCAGGTGCCACCGCAGCCGACACCGCCGCCGCCGCAAAACGTGCCGCTGTCGGATGCCACCAGTTCGGTGCTTGCCGCACGCAGCCAGCTGCAGCGTGCGCAGGGAGTAACCAAACCAAAAAAGAGTGAACCGGCAGCGCCAGGAAGAGCGCGGCCGGTGAACAACGCCGCGCTTGAACGACTGGCCTCGGTAACGGAGCGCGTACAGTCGCGTCCTGCACCGTCCGCGCTCGAGCAGAAAGCCCCGGTGAAAGAAGAGGCTTACCGCTGGAAGGCAACCACCATCACCGAAGAGGTGAAGGAAGAGGTCGCCACGCCGAAAGCGCTGAAAAAGGCGCTGGAGCATGAGAAAACGCCGGAGCTTTCCGCGAAGCTTGCCGAAGAGTCCATTGCGCGCGACCCTTGGGCCGCCGAGGTCAGCAAACTCCAGCTGCCGAAGCTGGTCGAGCAGGTCGCGCTGAATGCCTGGAAAGAGCAGGACGGCAATCAGGTGCGTTTGCACCTGCGTCCGGGCCAGCGGCACCTCAATTCCCCTGGCGCGCAAAAGGCGCTGGCCGAGGCGCTCACCGCATTACAGGGTGCGCCGGTTGAATTGACTATCATTGAAGATGATAATCCGGCAGTGAAAACGCCGCTCGAGTGGCGCCAGGCCATTTATGAAGAAAAGCTCGCGCAGGCGCGCGAGGCGATTATTGCGGATAACAACATTCAGACCCTGCGCCGGTTCTTCGACGCCGATCTGGATGAAGAGAGTATTCGCCCCATTTGATCGTGAGTCTGACTTACGGTTGTAATCCTTAAACGTGAAAGAAGAGAGAAGCCTATGTTTGGTGGAAAAGGCGGTCTGGGTGGCCTGATGAAGCAGGCTCAGCAGATGCAGGAAAAAATGCAGAAGATGCAGGAAGAGATCGCTCAGCTGGAAGTCACGGGTGAGTCCGGTGCCGGTCTGGTCAAAGTGACCATCAACGGTGCGCACAACTGCCGTCGCGTGGAAATCGACCCGAGCCTGCTCGAAGACGACAAAGAGATGCTGGAAGATCTGGTTGCAGCCGCGTTTAACGATGCCGCTCGCCGTATCGACGAAACTCAGAAAGAGAAAATGGCCTCTGTTTCCAGCGGTATGCAGCTGCCGCCTGGCTTCAAGATGCCATTCTGATGCAAACCAGTCCGCTGCTCACGCAGTTAATGGAAGCACTGCGCTGCCTGCCGGGCGTTGGCCCGAAGTCGGCGCAGCGCATGGCGTTTACGCTATTGCAGCGCGACCGCAGCGGCGGGATGCGCCTGGCGCAGGCTTTAACCCGCGCCATGTCAGAAATTGGTCACTGTGCGGATTGCCGCACCTTTACCGAGCAGGACGTGTGTAACATTTGTACGAACCCGCGTCGTCAGGAAAACGGTCAGATTTGCGTGGTGGAGAGTCCGGCGGACATCTACGCCATCGAACAAACCGGGCAGTTTTCCGGCCGCTACTTCGTGCTGATGGGGCATCTCTCCCCGCTGGACGGCATTGGCCCGGATGATATCGGTCTTGACCGCCTTGAACAGCGTCTTGAGTCCGAAACCATCAAAGAGGTGATCCTCGCCACCAACCCAACGGTGGAAGGGGAGGCAACCGCCAACTACATCGCCGAACTGTGCTCGCAGTACGGCGTTGACGCCAGCCGCATCGCCCACGGCGTGCCGGTGGGCGGCGAGCTGGAAATGGTCGACGGCACCACGCTGTCGCACTCTCTGGCAGGGCGTCATAAGATTATTTTCTGACCAAACGGAGGCTGCGCGCGCGGCCTCCGCTTGAAAATTTCCCCCCTTATCCCCATCTCTCACTCAACGTTTTAAAACCCCATTAAATGGCATTGTTGAGGTCGACATAGATGAAAGGACAAGAAACCCGTGGTTTCCAGTCAGAAGTAAAACAGCTTCTGCACCTGATGATCCATTCCCTGTATTCCAACAAAGAAATTTTCCTGCGTGAGCTGATTTCCAACGCCTCGGACGCGGCGGACAAGCTGCGCTTCCGCGCGCTGTCCAACCCGGACCTGTATGAAGGCGACGGCGAGCTGCGCGTGCGCGTCTCGTTCAATAAAGAGAACCGCACCCTGACCATCGCCGATAACGGCATCGGGATGAACCGCGACGAGGTGATCGACCACCTCGGCACCATCGCCAAATCCGGCACCAAAGCGTTCCTTGAGTCCATGGGCTCTGACCAGGCGAAAGACAGCCAGCTCATCGGCCAGTTCGGCGTGGGCTTCTACTCGGCGTTTATCGTGGCCGACAAAGTTACCGTCCGTACCCGTGCGGCAGGCGACAGCGCCGAGAACGGCGTGCTGTGGGAATCCAAAGGGGAAGGCGAATATACCGTTGATGACATCACCAAAGCGGATCGCGGTACCGAAATCACCCTGCACCTGCGTGAAGGGGAAGATGATTTCCTGAACGACTGGCGCGTGCGCTCCATCATCAGCAAATATTCCGATCACATCGCCCTGCCGGTAGAGATTGAAAAACAGGAAGAGAAAGACGGTGAAACCGTGGTTTCCTGGGAGAAGATCAACAAGGCGCAGGCGCTGTGGACGCGCAACAAGTCTGAAATTAAAGACGACGAATATAACGAGTTCTACAAGCACATCGCCCACGACTTTACCGACCCGCTGACCTGGAGCCACAACCGCGTGGAAGGTAAGCAGGAGTACACCAGCCTGCTGTACATCCCGGCACAGGCGCCGTGGGACATGTGGAACCGCGATCACAAGCACGGCCTGAAGCTGTACGTGCAGCGCGTATTCATCATGGACGACGCCGAGCAGTTCATGCCGAACTACCTGCGCTTCGTGCGTGGTCTGATCGATTCCAACGATCTGCCGCTGAACGTCTCCCGTGAGATCCTTCAGGACAGCACCGTCACCCGTAACCTGCGCAACGCCCTGACCAAACGTGCGCTGCAGATGCTGGAAAAACTAGCGAAAGACGATGCGGAAAAATATCAGACCTTCTGGAAACAGTTTGGCCTGGTGCTGAAAGAAGGCCCGGCAGAAGACACCGCGAACGTTGAAACGATCGCCAAACTGCTGCGCTTCGCCTCTACGCACACCGACTCCTCCGCGCAGACCGTGTCGCTGGAAGAGTACGTCTCCCGCATGAAAGAAGGGCAGGAGAAGATCTACTACATCACCGCCGACAGCTACGCGGCGGCGAAAAGCAGTCCGCACCTGGAGCTGCTGCGTAAGAAAGGCATCGAAGTGCTGCTGCTTTCTGACCGCATCGACGAGTGGATGATGAACTACCTGACCGAGTTCGACGGTAAGGCGTTCCAGTCCGTAGCCAAAGCCGACGAGTCCATCGACAAGCTGGCGGATGAAGTGGACGAAAGCGCGAAAGAAGCCGAGAAGGCGCTGGAGCCGTTCGTTGAGCGCGTGAAAACCCTGCTGGGCGAGCGCGTGAAAGAGGTGCGCTTCACGCACCGTCTGACCGACACCCCGGCGATTGTCACTACCGATGCGGACGAAATGAGCACCCAGATGGCGAAACTGTTCGCGGCGGCGGGCCAGGCGATGCCGGAAGTGAAATATATCTTTGAGCTTAATCCGGATCATCCTCTGGTGAAACGCGCGGCGGATACCCAGGACGACGCTCGCTTTGCCGAGTGGGTTGAACTGCTGCTGGATCAGTCCCTGCTGGCCGAGCGCGGCACGCTGGAAGATCCTAACCTGTTCATTAAACGTGTGAATGCGCTGCTGCTGGCGTAATTGAACACGCCTCCCCTGGTCTTCTCCCTCTCCCGTGGGAGAGGGCCGGGGTGAGGGCACCAGACCGCACTAACCCAAATAATCTCCCCCCGTTAACCGTTTCAGCCTTCCCGCCTTCCTTGAGCGATGCCCGTTCTGGTGGTATTGTTTAGCGCTTTTGAAAAATTGAAACGACTTTTGAGGGGATTTTCGCAATGCGTATTATTCTGCTTGGCGCTCCGGGCGCGGGTAAAGGAACTCAGGCTCAGTTCATCATGGAGAAATACGGTATTCCGCAAATCTCCACCGGTGACATGCTGCGCGCCGCTGTAAAATCTGGCTCCGAGCTGGGTAAACAAGCGAAAGACATCATGGACGCAGGCAAGCTGGTGACCGACGAGCTGGTTATTGCTCTGGTCAAAGAGCGCATTGCGCAGGAAGACTGCCGTAACGGTTTCCTGCTGGACGGCTTCCCACGCACCATTCCTCAGGCTGATGCCATGAAAGAAGCGGGCATCAACGTGGACTACGTTCTGGAGTTCGACGTACCGGACGAGCTGATCGTTGACCGTATCGTTGGCCGTCGCGTACACGCTGCTTCTGGCCGCGTTTACCACATCAAATTCAACCCGCCTAAGGTTGAAGGCAAAGACGACGTGACCGGCGAAGATCTGACCACCCGTAAAGACGATCAGGAAGAGACCGTGCGTAAACGCCTGGTGGAATACCATCAGATGACCGCGCCGCTGATCGGCTACTACACCAAAGAAGCGCAGGCGGGTAACACCAAATACGCGAAAGTTGACGGCACCAAAGCCGTGGCTGACGTACGTGCAGAGCTGGAAAAAATCCTCGGCTAATCGCGCGCCTCTCACCCGGGCTCCCGGGTGAGAAATATTCTCATCTTACCTATTACAGCAATGGGTTTCGTTTAAACGCATTTCCGCTACAATTGACAACCTATCAAATGGTTAAGAGGCGTGAATGAGTCAGGCGAAAACCGGCATCCTGCTTGCCAATCTGGGCACTCCAGAAGCACCTACATCAGACGCGGTAAAACGCTACCTGCGACAATTTTTAAGCGACACGCGCGTCGTGGATTTCCCGAGACTGCTGTGGTGGCCGCTGCTGCGTGGCGTCATTCTGCCGATTCGTTCTCCGCGCGTCGCCAAACTCTATCAGTCCGTCTGGATGGAAGAGGGCTCGCCGCTGATGGTATACAGCCGTCGTCAGGAAAAAGCGCTGGCCGCCCGCCTGCCGGATATGCCCGTCGCGCTCGGCATGAGCTACGGAAAACCGTCCCTGCAAAGCGCGGTGGAATCACTGCTGGCGCAGGGCGTGGACCATATCGTCGTGCTGGCGCTCTACCCGCAGTACTCCTGCTCGACGGTGGCCGCCGTCTGGGACGAGCTGGCCCGCATTCTGGCGACCCGCCGCCGCATTCCGGGCGTGACCTTTATTCGCGACTACGCAGATAACGATCTCTACATCCAGGCGCTTGCCAACAGCGCGCGCGCGTCGTTTGAAAAGCACGGCGAGCCGGATCTGCTGCTGCTTTCCTATCACGGGATCCCGCAGCGTTTCGCCAATGAAGGGGATGATTATCCGCAGCGCTGCCGCGATACCACGCGCGAGCTGGTTTCCGCCCTTGGCCTGCCGCCGGAGAAGGTGATGATGACCTTCCAGTCGCGCTTCGGTCGCGAGCCGTGGCTGACGCCTTATACCGATGAAACCCTCAAAATGCTGGGTGAGAAGGGCGTGAAGCACATTCAGGTGATGTCGCCGGGCTTCTCGGCAGACTGTCTGGAAACGCTGGAGGAGATCGCGGTGCAAAACCGGGAATTTTTCCTTGAGGCTGGCGGCGAAAAGTACGAGTACATTCCGGCGCTTAACGACTCGCCTGAGCATATCGACATGATGGTCTCGCTGGTAACGAACAGCCGCTGATCGCACTCCGGGCCGGGTTTGTGCTACCATTCCCGGCCCATATTCTTCGTACAGTTC
Organism: Enterobacter cloacae complex sp. S3; assembly: GCF_014930495.1. Classification (NCBI taxonomy): domain Bacteria; kingdom Pseudomonadati; phylum Pseudomonadota; class Gammaproteobacteria; order Enterobacterales; family Enterobacteriaceae; genus Enterobacter; species Enterobacter cloacae complex sp. S3. The sequence continues at coordinate 195,113 of NZ_JADBRD010000015.1, forward strand.
AGACCATGAAATTTCCCGGTAAACGCAAATCCAAACACTACTTCCCCGTCGATGCCCGCGACCCGCTCCTGCAGCAAATCCAGCCAGAAAACGAAACCAGCGCGGCATGGGTCGTCGGTATCGATCAGACGCTGGTGGACATTGAAGCGAAAGTGGATGATGCGTTTGTCGCCCGTTACGGTCTGAGCGCCGGTCACTCGCTGGTGATTGAGGACGACGTTGCCGAAGCGCTGTACCAGGAGCTGGTGCGCGAAAACCTGATTACCCATCAGTTCGCCGGTGGCACCATCGGCAATACCATGCATAACTACTCCGTGCTGGCCGACGACCGCTCGGTGCTGCTCGGCGTGATGTGCAGCAATATTGAAATCGGTGGCTATGCCTACCGCTATCTCTGCAACACCTCCAGCCGTACCGATCTGAACTACCTTCAGGGCGTCGACGGGCCTATTGGCCGCTGCTTTACGCTGATTAGCGATTCCGGCGAGCGTACTTTTGCCATCAGCCCGGGTCATATGAATAAGCTGCGCGCCGAGAGTATTCCGGAAGAGGTGATCGCGGGCGCCTCGGCGCTGGTGCTGACTTCCTATCTGGTGCGCTGTAAGCCGGGCGAGCCGATGCCGGAAGCGACCATGAAAGCGATCGAGTACGCGAAGAAATACAACGTGCCGGTCGTTCTGACGCTGGGCACGAAATTCGTTATCGCCGAAAACCCGGAGTGGTGGCAGGCGTTCCTGAAAGAGCACGTCTCGATTCTGGCAATGAACGAAGAAGAGGCCGAAGCGCTGACCGGCGAAAGCGATCCGCTGCTGGCGTCTGACAAAGCGCTGGACTGGGTGGATCTGGTGCTCTGCACCGCCGGCCCGGTTGGGCTCTATATGGCGGGCTTCACGGAAGAAGAGAGCAAGCGCAAAACCCAGCACCCGCTGCTGCCCGGTGCGATTGCCGAGTTCAACCAGTACGAGTTCAGCCGCGGCATGCGCTACAAAGATTGCGTGAATCCGCTGCGAATCTACTCTCATATCGCGCCGTATATGGGCGGGCCGGAGAAGATCATGAACACCAACGGTGCGGGCGACGGCGCGCTGGCCGCACTGCTGCACGACATCACCGCTAACGCCTACCATAAAACCAACGTGCCGAACTCCAGCAAGCACAAGTTCAGCTGGCTGACCTATTCCTCGCTGGCGCAGGTGTGTAAATATGCCAACCGCGTGAGCTATCAGGTACTGAACCAGCACTCCCCGCGCTTAACGCGTGGTCTGCCGGAACGTGAAGACAGCCTCGAAGAGGCGTACTGGGACAGGTAAAAGTAAAACGGCAACCTGTGGTTGCCGTTTTTAGTGTTTGTTCCCTCTCCCTGTGGGAGAGGGCCAGGGTGAGGGCATTAGGCCGCACAAGGTAAAAGCAAAACGGCAACCTGTGGTTGCCGTTTTAGTGTTTGTTCCCTCTCCTCGTGGGAGAGGGCCAGGGTGAGGGCATCAGACCGCACAAGGTAAAAGCAAAACGGCAACCCTGGTTGCCGTTTTTAGTGTTCGTTCCCTCTCCCTGTGGGAGAGGGTCAGGGTGAGGGCATCAGGCCGCACAAACCTACCCCGTCACCCCTTCTTCAACCGGCGGATTCTCCAGCAGCGTCAGCATCGTATTCGCAATCTCGCGCTCGCCCATCACCACCTTATTTGCACCGCGCTCGGTAATGTACTCCACCTCGTCGTCATAATGCGCCCGGGCGATAATCTCAATCGTTGGGCACTTCTCGCGCGCGGAGGCCACAATCTCGCCCGCTTCATAGCCGTTAGGTATGGTCAGCAGCAGCCAGCGCGCGCAGTCCAGATGCGCCAGATTCATGATCTCTTCGTTTGCCGCATTGCCCAGTACCGCACGAATGCCGCGCTCGCGCAGCTCGTCGACGCGGGTGCGTGAGGTCTCAATCACCACCAGCGGAATGCCCTGCGCCATCAGCTTCTCACCGAGCAGGCTGCCCACGCGGCCAAAGCCGACCAGCAGGGCGTGGTTGCAAATATCCACTGGGATCTGCTTCTCTTCTTCGATGGCCTCTTCGAGCGTCTGTTCTTCCAGCGTTTCGGTTTTATCGAGGTATTTTTCCAGCAGGGCAAACAGCACCGGGTTCAGCATAATCGACAGGATCGCCCCCGCCAGCACCAGGTTTTGCCCCGCCTGCGGCAGCAGGTTCAGGGCCATGCCCAGACCGGCCAGAATAAAGGCGAACTCACCGATCTGCGCCAGGCTGGCGGCGATGGTCAACGCCGTGCGCGGGGAGTGGCCGAACATTCTCACCAGGAAGAAGGCGGCAAGCGACTTACCAAAGATGATGATCGCCAGCGTGCCCAGCACGGCCAGCGGCTGGTGAATCAGGACAATCGGGTCAAACAGCATCCCGACGGAGACGAAGAACAGCACGGCGAAGGCATCGCGCAGCGGCAGAGTGTCATGCGCCGCGCGGTGGCTCAGCTCGGATTCGTTCAGCACCATCCCGGCGAAGAACGCGCCCAGGGCAAAGGAGACGTCAAACAGCTCTACGGCACCAAAAGCGATACCCAGCGCCAGCGCCAGCACGGAGAGGGTGAACAGCTCGCGGGAGCCGGTTGCCGCGCTGCGGGACATGATCCACGGCACCAGACGGCGTCCCACCAGCATCATGATGGCGATAAACGCCACCACCTTGCCAATGGTGATACTCATATCCAGCGCCAGCGAGGCAAAGCCGACGTTGTCTTTTTCCATCATCCCGGCGACGGCTGGCAGCAGCACCAGCGTCAGGACCATCACCAGGTCTTCAACAATCAGCCAGCCTATCGCGATTTGCCCGCGCTGGCTGTCTATCAGCTGTCTCTCTTCAAGCGCGCGCAGCAGCACCACGGTACTGGCGGTTGAGAGACACAGCCCAAATACGATACCGGTCATTAACGACCAGCCCAGCACCGCCGAAAGCGCCATCCCCAGCAGCGTCGCCACCCCAATCTGGGCGATCGCTCCCGGTATGGCGATCGACTTTACCGCCATCAGATCCTTCAGGGAGAAGTGCAGGCCGACGCCAAACATCAGCAGAATCACGCCCAATTCCGCCAGCTCAGGGGCCAGCTTGGTATCCGCCACGAAGCCTGGCGTAAAGGGTCCCGCCAGTACACCCGCTAACAGATAGCCGACAAGAGGAGAAATACGCAGCTTATTGGCAATCATGCCGAGGATAAAAGCGAGCACAAGTCCACCAACAATGGTGGTGATAAGCGGTGTGGCGTGGTGCATTCCGTCTCCTTTCGTTGTGGGTGTTCCTTTTTGGCGAAAACCAAAAAACCGAGTAATAGTTTATGACAATTTTTACCCTTGTGTTTATGAATTATTGTTGAAGTTTGAATAAAACAGCAATATGCACGTAAAAAAGCGCGTTTTGATAAATTCAGCGAGGGTAAGAAGAAGAAACCCTTATGGCATCAGGGTATCAGGTAGCCAAAGTAAAACTTTGGCTACCCGTAATTTACGCTTTATGACGGTTATCAGGCAGGAATATGGTCAACATCCCAAGAAGTGGCAGGAAAGCGCAGATTTTATAGACCAGGAAGATGCTGGTGTGATCCGCCACCATCCCCAACACCGCCGCGCCAAGCCCGCCCATGCCGAAGGCGAAACCGAAAAAGAGCCCGGAAACCATACCGATACGGCCAGGCAGCAGCTCCTGGGCATAGACCAGAATGGCGGAAAACGCGGATGCGAGAATAAAACCAATGATCACGGTTAAAATCCCCGTCCATTCAAGGCTGGCGTACGGCAAAATAAGGGTAAACGGCGCCACGCCGAGGATAGAGCCCCAAATGACGTATTTACGCCCAATCTTATCCCCCACGGGCCCGCCAATGACCGTACCGGCCGCAACGGCGAACAGGAAGGCAAACAGGTGAAACTGTGCATTCTGTACCGATAATCCGAATTTTTGCATCAGATAAAAGGTGTAATAGCTGCTGATGCTCGCCATATAGAAGTATTTCGAGAAAATCAGCACCAGCAGCACAGAGACGGCCAGAATAACCTTATTGCGCGGCAGGGGATTGATAACCTTCGCTTTAGGTTTCCCTTTATTCACGCGATGCTGAGCGGCATACCAGCGGCTGATCTGCGCCAGCACGATGATCGCCAGCAGCGCGGCCAGTACAAACCATGCCACGTTGCCTTTACCGTAAGGGGCAATAATCACCGCGGCCAGCAGCGGGCCGAGAGAGCTACCAAAGTTACCGCCCACCTGGAAGAGAGACTGCGCCAGACCGTGACGCCCCCCTGAAGCCATACGCGCCACGCGCGAGGACTCCGGGTGGAAAACGGACGAGCCGGTGCCCACCAGCGCGGCGGCAATCAGCACCGCTTCAAAGCTCCCCGCCATGGCCAGCAGCACCAGCCCGCTTAGGGTGAAGCACATGCCAATCGGCAGCGACCACGGCATCGGGTATTTATCCGTCCAGTAGCCCACCAGCGGCTGCAGCAGTGAGGAAGCCAGCTGGAAGGTCAGGGTGATCATCCCGATCTGCACGAACGTTAACGAAAACTCGGACTGCAGCAGCGGATAAATTGCCAGAATCAACGACTGGATCATGTCATTGAGCAGGTGCGAGAGACTGATTGCGCCTAAGACTTTAAAGGAGGTGCGCGACGCCGGCGCGCCCGGAACGGGCTGGGTTGATTCACTGATTGCCATAGAGAGAAGTACCACGTTTTTCGTTATTAGAGATGCAGGGTGTAATTATTATCCGACTAACATACCCGTCCGGGACATTTGAAGAAAGTCGCAATTCTGAAAACTTATTTGTCTATTCTTGTTAGTCACTGTAATTTTTGCCTTTGTCTATTGGTCAGGGAGAGAGAAGATGAAGTTTATGAAGCGGGGCGTCGCGCTGGCGCTCATCGCCGCGTGGGGCCTGGTAAGCTTGCCCGCGCAGGCGTATGAAAAAGACAAAACCTATAAAATCACCATTCTGCATACCAACGATCACCACGGTCATTTCTGGCGCAGCGAATACGGCGAATATGGCCTGTCGGCGCAAAAAACGCTGGTGGACGGCATCCGCAAAGAGGTGGCTGCCCAGGGCGGCAGCGTGCTGCTGCTGTCGGGTGGCGATATCAATACCGGCGTGCCGGAATCCGATTTACAGGACGCGGAACCTGATTTTCGCGGCATGAACCTGATTGGCTACGACGCGATGGCCGTGGGTAACCACGAGTTCGATAATCCGCTGACCGTGCTGCGTCAGCAGGAAAAATGGGCCAAATTCCCCTTCCTCTCCGCCAATATTTACCAGAAAAGCACCGGCGAACGCCTGTTTAAGCCGTGGGCGCTGTTTAAGCGCCAGGATCTGAAAATTGCGGTCATCGGCTTAACCACTGACGACACGGCGAAAATTGGCAACCCCGAGTTCTTTACCGATATTGAATTCCGCAAACCGGCAGACGAAGCGAAGCTGGTGATTCAGGAGCTGCAGCAAAACGAAAAGCCGGACGTGATTATCGCCACCACGCACATGGGGCACTACGACAACGGCGAGCACGGCTCTAACGCGCCCGGCGATGTGGAGATGGCGCGCAGCCTGCCTGCGGGCTCGCTGGCAATGATTGTGGGCGGTCACTCACAGGATCCGGTGTGTATGGCATCCGAGAACAAAAAGCAGGTGGACTACGTGCCGGGCACGCCGTGCGCGCCGGACCGTCAGAACGGTATCTGGATTGTTCAGGCGCACGAGTGGGGCAAATACGTCGGCCGGGCGGATTTTGAGTTCCGTAACGGCGAGATGAAGCTTGTTCATTATCAGCTCATCCCGGTCAACCTGAAGAAGAAAGTCACCTACCCGGACGGTAAAAGTGAGCGCGTACTCTACACGCCAGAGATCGCTGAAAACCAGCAGATGCTCTCCCTGCTGACGCCGTTCCAGAACAAGGGCAAGGCGCAGCTGGACGTGAAAATCGGCACGCTGAACGGTCGTCTGGAGGGAGACCGCAGTAAAGTTCGCTTCGTGCAGACCAACATGGGCCACCTGGTGCTGGCGGCGCAAATGGCGCGCACCGGCGCCGACTTCGGCGTGATGAGCGGCGGCGGTATTCGTGATTCCATCGAGGGTGGAAACATTACCTATAAGGATGTCCTGAAGGTGCAGCCGTTCGGCAACGTGGTGGTTTATGCGGACATGAGCGGGAAAGAGGTGATTGACTACCTGACCGCCGTGGCGCAGATGAAGCCGGATTCTGGGGCCTATCCGCAGTTTGCCAACGTCAGCTTTGTGGCGAAAGACGGCAAGCTTAACGACCTGAAGATCAAAGGCGAACCGGTTGACCCGGCCAAGACTTACCGTCTGGCGACGTTAAGCTTTAACGCCACCGGCGGCGACGGCTATCCGCATATTGATAACAAACCGGGATACGTGAATACCGGCTTTATCGACGCGGAAGTGCTGAAGCAGTTCATCGAGCAGAATTCGCCGATTGACGTGAATGCCTACGAGCCGAAAGGTGAGGTGAGCTGGCAGTAGTGGTGTGCGGCCTGATGCCCTCACCCCAACCCTCTCCCACCGGGAGAGGGCGCGAACACAAAAAACGGTAACGCCTGTTACCGTTTTGCTTTTACCTCGCAGCCGCCACCGGGCAATTTTCTCAATCCCGGCGCGCAATATCCGCAAACTGCGCGTCCAGCATTTTCGCCAGATCGCCCGCCGCCAGCTCGATATCCAGCCCGCGTTTGCCGCCGGATATAAAGATGGTTTCAAACTCCTGTGAAGGGGCATCAATCAGCGTCGGCAGGCGTTTTTTCTGCCCGAGCGGACTGATCCCACCCACCAGGTAGCCCGTGGTGCGCTGCGCCACCATCGGATCCGCCATATCCACCTTCTTCGCGCCCAGGGCTTTGGCGACTTTCTTCAGATCCAGCTGTCCCGCCACCGGAGTAACCGCGACGGCGAGGTGTTTCATATCGCCATTCACCGCCACCAGCAGCGTTTTATAAACCTGGTCAGCATTCAGCCCCAGCTTGCGTACCACTTCATCACCAAAGTTAGTTTCATTCGGATCGTGATCGTAAGTGTGGATCCGGAAAGAAATGTTGTTTTTTTCGAGTAATTTAACGGCGGGAGTCATAGCTATCCTTCTTACGACAGACAAATCATGCCATCAGCATACGCCTGACGTTTGTCTAAAAAATAGCACCATCTTGCGCAATAGTATTGGCAGTGATGGTCACTTTGAGCGACAATCGGCTCAACCGAAGGTCTCCTTCGGCATAATAAAAACGATGAAATTCCTCTTTGACGGGCCAATAGAAATATTGGCCATTTTTTTATTTCAACAGTGACGGCAAATTCCCTTCTCCGTACAAATGTAACGCCCCAACCGCCACCACGTAATGCCCCGCGGGCAAAGCATGCAGCGTCTGCCGCCAGGCTTTGTTGCGCGCATTCATCAGCACATCATACAGCGATTCGCTGAACGTCGAGGGCAATGCCAGCTTACCGTCCTCAGGCGGCGCGTCCAGCCACCAGCCAATCATGGTCTGCAGCAGGCGCGCGTTGGTGTGCCAGTGGGTCAACGTATCATCCAGCAGCATCAGGCCGTCGTCGGGAAGCTGGCGCAGAAGCGCAATCTGGCTGTCCGTCCCTTCCAGCTCAATGACGGGCAGGCTGCGGGCCCTTGCCGCGTTCAGCAGCTGGTAATCAATGCCGTAGTCACCGCGCAGTCCCAGACGCTGCGCCTGCGTAGCCTGCAGCACCATCGCAATTTGCCAGAGCGGCAGGGTGTCAATCATGGAGAGCGACACGCCGGTTTCATCCGCGACGCGCGTCAGTTCGGCAAGCCGGGGATCATCCAGACGTTCCGCCAGAGTGAGAGCGCTTTCCAGCCCGACAAACGGCGACTCCTGACCCGAAATGTCCGCCTCAACGACCAGCGCGTCGGCGCGTTTTAGCAGTTTAATCAGCCCGGGTGGCAGGGGAGACATATCCTGCGTACCCATATGAATGCTGCCGACCAGGTGCAGGTGCTGCCCGCCGGGGAGAGAGATATCCAGACCGGGCCAGGCATAACGGCGAGGAAAGAGGGCGCGAAACGATGCTTTTATACGATTAAACAGACCCATACGCGCTCCATGAATGGAAAGGTTCATGCTAGCGCGTACGGGTACAAGGTTCAATCCTTCGGTTTAAAGCGCAGCAGCCGGTTGGCGTTGCTCACCACGGTAATGGAGGAGAGCGCCATCGCCGCACCCGCGACCACCGGGTTAAGCAGCGTACCGGTCAGCGGCCACAGAATACCGGCCGCGATTGGGATACCGAGGGTGTTATAGACGAACGCTCCCAGTAAGTTCTGCTTCATGTTGCGCAGCGTGGCTTTTGAAATGGCCAGCGCGTCGGCAACGCCCATCAGGCTATGGCGCATCAGCGTAATGGCAGCGGTTTCGATGGCGACATCGCTCCCGCCGCCCATGGCAATCCCGACGTCCGCCTGGGCCAGCGCCGGGGCATCGTTGATGCCGTCGCCGACCATCGCCACCTGATGACCCTGACTTTGCAGTTTCTTGATGGCGTCCGCTTTACCGTCCGGCAGTACGCCTGCAATGACCTCATCAATTCCGGCCTCTTTCGCGATGGCGTTGGCCGTTGTCGGATTGTCCCCGGTCAGCATCACCAGACGATAGCCCGCACGGTGCAGACGCTGCAGGGCGTCCACGCTGTCCTGGCGAAGCGGATCGCGCACGGCCAGCAGCGCGGCGGCTTTGCCATCCACCGCCAGCAGAACCGGCGTAGCGCCCTGAGACGCCTGCGCCTTCAGCTCGCTTTCCAGCGCGGCGGTATCAATACCATTTTCATTGAGCAATGCCTGGTTGCCCAGCAGCAGCGCGTGGCCTTCTGCTTCACCGCTGACGCCGAGCCCGCGCAGGGTGCGGAAATTGCTGACCTGCGGCAGGGCAGAAGCATTCGCTTTATCGAGAATGGCGCGCGCCAGCGGATGGCTGGATCCTTGCTCCAGCGCGGCGGCGAGACGCAGCGCCTCCTCTTGCGCAATGCCTGCGGTAGTGACGGCCACCACCTGCGGTTTGCCTTCGGTCAGCGTCCCGGTTTTATCAAACACCAGCGTGTCGAGGGTGCTGGCCCGCTGCAGCGCGTCCGCATCCCGTACCAGTACGCCAAATTCGGCCGCGCGGCCTACGCCGGAGATAATCGACATTGGGGTCGCCAGGCCAAGGGCGCAAGGACAGGCGATGATCAGCACCGTGGTGGCAATCACCAGGGTGTAAACAATCTGCGGTGCCGGGCCGAAGAAATACCAGATCGCCGCGCTCAGCAGGGCAATGCCGACCACTACTGGAACAAAAACGGCGGAGATCCTGTCAGCAAGCTGGCCAATTTCCGGCTTGCTGCTCTGCGCCTGGCGCACCATGCGGATGATACGCGACAGCGTCGTGTGGCTGCCGACGGCGCTGGCGGTAAACAGCACGCTGCCGTCCTGCACCACCGTGCCGGCATGAACGGCGTCGCCGTCTGATTTCTGCTGGGGGATAGGCTCGCCGGTCAGCATCGCTTCATCCAGCCAGGCTTCGCCCTGGGTTATCTTGCCGTCAACGGGAACGCGATCGCCCGTCGTCAGGCGCAGCGTCATGCCGGGCTGAACTTCCGCCAGCGGGACGCTTTTCTCCCCCTCGTCCGTGACCACGCGCGCCGTCGGCGGGGTTAAATCAAGCAATCTTTCCAGCGCTTTCGAGGAGCGCTGGCGGGCGCGGGCTTCCAGCATGTGGCCCAGGTTAATCAGGCCGATAATCATCGCGCTGGCTTCATAGTAGAGATGGCGCGCCTCCATCGGGAACCACTGCGGCCAGACGTTCACGCTCATCGAATAGAGCCACGCCGCGCCGGTTCCGAGCGCCACCAGCGTATCCATCGTCGCGGTGCGGTTTTTCAGGCTCTTCCAGGCGCTGGTATAGAAATGCCCGCCTGCAAACACCATCACCGCAAGGGTAATCAGGCCAATCACCAGCCACAGCGTGCGGTTGTCAGCGGTGACCATCATGTTGTCACCCATCATGCCCCACACCATCACCGGAATACCCACCAGCAGGGCGACAATTGCCTGCCAGCGGAAGCGTTTCATGGTGGCGATAGCCGTTTCCTGCTGGCGCTCGCGGCGCTCGGCATCATCTTCGATGGCCTCTGCGCCGTAGCCCGCTTTCTCAACGGCCTGCACTAAATCTGCGGCGGAGGCGCTGCCCATCACCAGCGCAGTGCGCTCCGCGAGGTTTACCCGTGCCTGCGCGACGCCCGGTACGGCCTGCAAGGCGTTTTGTACCCGGGAGACGCAGCTGGCGCAGCTCATGCCGTTGATCAGCAGCTGTTGGCTGTCGTCAATATCATCAGCTGCCGGAAGCTCAGGAGTGGCCGCTGTCAGTGCTTCCGACGGGGATGATGACTCTGCCAGCGGTTTAGCCTTTGGGTGGCTTAACTCCGCCCCGTAACCGGCCTGCTTGATGGTATCGATCAGCGCATCCGCGCTGGCGCTGCCGGTCACGGCGGCATGATCGATAGTCACGTCAGCGCTTTCAACGTCAGGGCGCTGTTCCAGGCTTTCTTTAACGCGTTTGACGCAGTGGCCGCAGGAGAGGCCGTCCAGCGTCAGGTCGATAGTGTGAGACATAGTAAAACTCCCGTATAATGATCTGGTCAGTTGTTGACCGATACAGTGCTTTTCACTGACTGTTATAAAGGTTAAACCTTCCATCAAGGGGAAGGTCAAGGGGGAAATGTGAATATCAGTGACGTGGCAAAAAAAACCGGCTTAACCAGCAAGGCAATCCGCTTTTATGAAGAGAAGGGGCTGGTAACGCCACCGCTGCGCAGTGAAAACGGCTACCGCAGCTACACGCAGCTGCATCTGGATGAACTGACGCTGCTGCGCCAGGCAAGACAGGTCGGTTTTAATCTGGAAGAGTGCGGCGAGCTGGTGAACCTGTTTAACGATCCGAAGCGTCACAGCGCCGACGTGAAAAAACGCACGCTGGAAAAAGTGGCCGAAATTGAACGCCACATCATCGAGCTGCAGTCGATGCGCGAACAGCTGCTGCAGCTCGCGGAATCCTGTCCGGGGGATGACAGCGCCGACTGCCCGATTATCGATAATCTTGCCGGCTGCTGTCATCGTAAGGCTTCTGCTTAGCAGGCTTTCACCCGCAGGGTAATGCCTTCCACCGCAATGACCTCAACCCGCGTGCCGGCGCTGAGGTCGTCGTCGGCGACCACCGGCCACGAGCTGTCGCCCACGCGCATATGCCCGCGCCCATTCACCAGCGAGGTGTCGAGCGTAAAACGCTTGCCGACAATCTGCTGTCCGCGCTGGTTGAGGTGCGCGTCCAGCGGTTTTTGCTCGTTAACCCGCCGGTTTAGCCAGCGCCACCACAGCCACGCGGCCACCAGCGTCAGCACGGCAAATAGCGCACCCTGCCACGCCCAGTCCAGGGGAAGGATCCAGACCAGAAGGCCCGTAATGACGGCGGCAACACCGCTCCAGAGCAGGTAGCCGTTGCCGCCCAGCATCTCCGCCGCCAGCAATAAGCCGCCGAGGCTTAGCCAGAAGGCATGAGGATGTGCAGCGATCAGCTCAATCATTTTTTACGCTCGTTTCCGCTGTCTTTAATCAGTTCGGCAATACCGGCGATAGAGCCCATCAGGCTGCTGGCCTCCAGCGGCATCATCACCACTTTGCTGTTGTTCGCCGAGCCGATCTGTTTCAGCGCGTCGGTATATTTTTGCGCGACAAAGTAGTTCACGGCCTGGATATCACCGGCGGCAATCGCTTCGGACACCATCTGAGTGGCGCGGGCTTCCGCCTCGGCCGAACGTTCACGCGCTTCTGCCTGTAAGAATGCGGACTGACGATCGCCTTCCGCTTTCAGGATCTGCGACTGTTTTTCCCCTTCCGCTTTGAGGATCTCCGCCTGACGCACCCCTTCGGCTTCCAGAATGTAGGCACGCTTGGTTCGCTCGGCCTTCATCTGGGCGTTCATGGAGGCGATCAGCTCCGCCGGCGGGCGCACGTCGCGGATCTCGATACGGGTGACTTTGATCCCCCACGGGTTCGTTGCTTCATCGACAATGTGCAGCAGGCGGGTGTTGATGCTGTCGCGCTGGGAAAGCATTTCGTCCAGCTCCATCGAGCCGAGCACGGTACGGATGTTGGTCATCGTCAGGTTGACGATCGCCAGCTCCAGGTTGCTGACCTCATAGGCCGCTTTCGGCGCATCAATCACCTGAATAAAGCAGACGGCGTCGATGGTGACGTTGGCGTTATCCTTGGAGATGATCTCCTGAGACGGAATGTCCAGTACCTGCTCCATCATGTTGATCTTGCGACCAATCCGATCCATGAACGGAACAATCAGGCTTAAGCCTGGCTGGAGGGTATTGGTGTAGCGACCGAAACGCTCGACGGTCCACTGATAGCCCTGAGGGACAATTTTGACGCCTGCGCCCACAATAACCAGCGCAACGAAAATAAGGACAGGAACAACGATAAGCATAAAAACCTCCTGTTTTGCATGCTGTGATGAGTGAAAGTGTGTGTTTATTGCTCGTAAGTATAGGTAAAGTCAGAGATGAATCCATCACCCGCTTCGGCAATGGCTTTGGATAATCCCTGGTAGTACTTCTCCAGCCCCAGCGCTTCGATACGCTGGATCTGTTCGCGAATGGGGGCGCAGAACAGAACGGCATTCCCCGCTTCAACGCGCTTGTTATTAGGGGGAAGGTCGCCCGCGATGGCCTTGAACCATGTTCTGATACCCTGCTTTAAATTATGCGGCGCTTTAGTCAGGTTATCCATGCCCGTCAGAACCTGCAGGGTGGGAAACTCATCGGCCAGCACGGCGGTTTTCATGCGCGCAAAGAACTGGCTGAACAATTCAAACGATCCCAGATCGGTGACGCGCGGTTTGGTCGTTTTACCGTTTTTATTGCCGATTTTCCCTGCGGCTGACGCTGGGGCCGGAACCGCATTCACCTTTTCCAGCTCCAGCCCGAATAACAAATTACAGTGCGCACGGCGCTCTTTCAGCGGGTAGGACATCAGCACGTCAATGAATTGGGTGGCCTTTACATCCGCAAGATCGTGGTTGATAAGCCACTGGGTACGAGAAAATTCAGCCGGAGAGACGAACCAGTCGGGTACCTCATTGAAACGTTTGGATTTTCCCTTGCCGTCAAATTCCAGGAAGTGTGTCCCGTTGTCGAAGGCGAAATAGCAATTTTTGAAACTGCCGATCGTGGTGTTCACGATAAGCGCCTTCTTAACAAAATCCACCACCTCTGCACCGATGACAAAACGCGTGAGTTCCGACGATTTGATGACTTCCATTAATGTTTCGACATCAGGAACACCAGGCTTCAGGGAAGGAAACTCATAAAAGATATGTGCCATGCTGCTTACTTCCTGTAGTGATGGTGGAGACAAATGACAAACAAAAAGTTTAACACTTGCTTTAGCGTGAGGCTATTCGCTCTGTGCGCACGAAAGGATTATGCTACAGGCGGTTATTACACGAAGCGGTTAACGGAAGCGTAATGAACGATAAAAAAGAACTATTACATCTCAGGGATATCGGATTTCGTGTTGGAGAAAACATTATTCTTCAGCACGTCGGGTTTAGCCTGTCGCCGGGCGAGTTTAAATTAATCACGGGCCCTTCAGGCTGCGGTAAAAGCACGCTGCTGAAAATTGTGGCCTCACTCCTCAGCCCGACGGAGGGCACCATTCTGTTTGAAGGACAGGATATCTCAACCCTGTCCCCGGAAAACTACCGCCAGCAGGTCTCCTACTGCGTGCAAACCCCCGCGCTGTTTGGCGATACGGTTTATGACAACCTGATTTTCCCGTGGCAAATCCGCAATAAAACGCCGGAGCCGGAAAAGTTTATCAGCGATCTGGCCCGCTTTGGCCTGGCGCAGGAGACGTTAACCAAATCCATCACTGCGCTGTCGGGCGGAGAAAAGCAGCGCGTCTCGCTGATCCGCAACCTGCAGTTTTTACCGAAGGTGCTTTTGCTGGACGAAATTACCAGCGCGCTCGATGACGTCAACAAGCGCAACGTTAACGAGATTATTCATCGCTACGTCCGGGAGCAGAATATTGCCGTGCTGTGGGTGACGCACGACGCTAATGAAATAACCCATGCGGATGACGTGATTACGCTTCAGCCGCACGGCGGGAAAATGCAGGAGGCTAACCGTGGGTGAGCATAACATTACCAATGAATCCCTGGCGTTTTCGATGGTGCTGGTGCTGATTGCAATTGTGGTTAGCTACCGGGAAAAGCTGGGGCTGGAAAAAGATATTGTGTGGAGTATCTGCCGCGCGGTGGTTCAGCTCATCATAGTCGGCTATGTGCTGAAGTATATATTTAACGTCAATCACGCTGTGCTGACGCTGCTGATGGTGCTCTTTATCTGTTTCAACGCGGCGTGGAATGCGAAAAAGCGCAGTAAATACATTGATAAGGCGTTTATCTCGTCGTTTATCGCTATTACCACCGGGACGGCGCTCACGCTGGCGGTGCTGGTGCTCTCCGGCTCGATTGCCTTTACGCCGATGCAGGTTATCCCTATCTCCGGGATGATTGCGGGGAACGCCATGGTGGCCGTTGGGCTCTGTTATAACAATCTCGGCCAGCGCTTCAGCAGTGAACAGCAGCAGCTGCAGGAGAAATTAAGCCTGGGAGCGACGCCTAAAGTGGCCTCGGCGCGGCTGATTCGTGAGAGCATTCGCTCATCGCTGATCCCAACGGTCGATTCAGCCAAAACGGTGGGGCTGGTGAGCCTGCCGGGCATGATGTCGGGGCTGATTTTTGCCGGTATCGATCCGGTCAAAGCGATTAAGTATCAGATCATGGTGACGTTTATGCTGCTCTCCACGGCAAGCCTGTCAACCATCATTGCCTGCTACCTGACCTATCGGAAGTTCTACAACGCGCGCCACCAGCTGGTGGTAACGCAATTAAAGAAAACGGGTTAAGCCTGTTTTGTAGGCCCGGTAAGCGTTAGCGCCACCGGGCATTTTTTTGTTAGTAGAGCAACGCGTACAGCTGACGACGATACTTCGACGCCAGCGCGTCTCCGGTGCCCAGCGCGGCCAGAATTTCCTGGAACATCTTGCGCGCCTGACCGTCTGCGGCTGCCAGGTCTTTTTGCAGGTGGCTGAACAGCAGCTCCAGCGCCTCTTCGTTACGCCCCACCTGGTGCAGCTGCAGCGCCAGCTGGCTTGCCAGCGCGGCGTCGGCCGGGTTGTCGGCAACCTGCTGCTGCAGCTGCTGAATTTCCGGGGTGTCCGCGGCCTGTTTCAGCAGCTCAATCTGCGCGACCAGACCCTGATAGCGGGTGTCCTGATCCTGCAGCGGAACCGTCTTGAGTACGGCTTCCGCGTCTTCTGAACGGTGCAGGGCGATCTGCGTTTCCGCCAGCAGCAGGCCAATCTGGCTGTTCTGATTCGACAGCTGCCACGCCTCTTTGAGCAGCGGCAGCGCCTCGTCGTATTTACCTTCCTGCATCAGCGCCATGCCTTCCTGCGCTTTCAGCTCTTCTTCACGCGGCAGCACTTTATCCAGCAGGGCGCGGATAGCCTCTTCCGGCTGCGGCCCCTGGAAACCGTCAACGGGCTGACCGTTCTGGAACAGATAGACGGTAGGAATGGCGCGCAGACCAAACTGAGACGCCACCATCGGCTCGGCGTCACAGTCCAGCTTAGCGAGAATGAACTGACCGTTGTACTGCGCGGCAAGGCTTTCCAGCACCGGCGTCAGCTGCAGGCAGTGTTGGCTGCGTTCAGACCAGAAGTAGAACAGGACCGGTTTGGTCATCGACTGTTCAAGGGTCTGTTGCAGGTTAGCTTCTGTAATATTGACGATATTCTGTACGGACATGCGGCTTTCTCTTTTGTCGGTTTGTTCTTTACATGGGGATGAGCGTCGTCGCTTCAACTCAATCGTGCAAAATTTTGTCCATCATCCGGCCCGGCAGCAGGCGTTTTAACCAGCCTACGGCATGGGTGACCAGCGTCACCGGATAGCGCATTTTAGGATGTTCGCTCTCAAAAGCATGGCGCACTTTGGCCACCACCGCCTCTGGCCCGAGGGTAAAACGTGCGGCAATGCCGGGGTTCTCGACCGGCTTATCCGCCTGGGTCTGGTTCACGTTTTCGGTAAAGCGGGTGCGGATCGGGCCGGGCTCAATCAGGCTGACCTTGATGCCGCTGTGGCGCAGCTCCATGCGCAGGGCGTCGGACCAGGCCTCCAGCGCATATTTGCTGGCGGCGTAGGCGCCGCGGCCCGGGGTGGAAATCAGTCCCATCACTGACGATGTCATCACGATGCGCCCTTCACCGTGCGGCAGCATTGCGGGGAGCAGGCGCATGGTGAGCTGATGCACGCCGAAGAAGTTGGTCGAAAACTGTTTCTCCAGCGTTTCGCGGGAGAGCGTATCCAGCGGACCATACACGCCGTAGCCGGCATTGTTAAAGAGCCCGTACAGACGATTGTCGGTCAGCGCGATCACTTCATCGGCGGCGCGTTCAACGCTCTCCGGCGAGTCCATATCCAGCAGCACGCCGGTAAAGCCCAGCCCGTTCATGCGTTCGACATCGTCGGGTTTGCGACACGCCGCCAGCACCCGAAACCCCTGGCGCTTCAGTTCGAGCGCGCTTTCCAGGCCGATTCCACTGGAACATCCTGTAATTAAGACCGATTTTTGCATAACTTTACCTGTCAGGATCTCCGCTTAATCAGGAGTCATGTTTAACTAAAGGAGCCAGCCGCGTTGCCATCCAGTCGGCAATAAACGGCTGAGCATCGCGATTGGGGTGGATCCCGTCGTCTTGCATCCACTGGGGTTTGAGATAGACCTCTTCCATGAAAAATGGCAGCAGCGGAATATCAAACTCTTTGGCAAGCTTAGGGTAGATCGCGCTAAAGGCTTCATTATACCGACGACCGTAGTTGGCGGGCAGGCGAATTTGCATCAGCAGCGGCTGGGCGTTTACCGCTTTTATATCCTGCAAAATGGTGCGCAGCGTTTGCTCGGTTTGCTGAGGCTGAAAACCGCGCAATCCATCGTTACCGCCAAGCTCCACCAGCACCCAGCGCGGCTGATGCTGTTTGAGCAGTGCTGGCAGGCGCGACAGGCCCTGCTGCGAGGTATCACCGCTGATGCTGGCGTTGATTACCGACGTCTTGCTCTGCCATTTGTCGTTGAGCAGCGCGGGCCAGGCCGCGCTGGCCGCCATGCGATAGCCTGCGCTCAGGCTGTCGCCGAGAACCAGTAACGTGTCCGCTGCCGCCGCGCGGAAGGTCATCAGAATCAAAAACAGGAAGGGCAAATGCCAGCGGAAAACAGTGTTGAAGTTCATCATCTTAAGAAGTCCGTCGGTCAGGGGGAACACGAGCTTTCCATCCTTACTGGAGTTGAACTCGTTGTCAAACGCGCTGAAACCATCGCGCTGATTGGCGAATCCGGCTCCGGCAAGTCCACGCTGCTGGCGATTTTGGCCGGTCTGGACGACGGCAGCAGCGGCGAGGTCCACCTTGTCGGGCACCCGCTGCACCAGCTTGATGAAGAGGCGCGGGCCGCGCTGCGCGCGCGTCACGTTGGTTTTGTCTTCCAGTCCTTCATGCTGATCCCCACCCTGAACGCGCTGGAAAACGTCGAACTCCCGGCGCTGTTGCGCGGTGAAAACAGCCGTGAAAGCCGGGCGCACGCGAAGGCGCTGCTGGAGCAGCTCGGTCTGGGCAAGCGTCTCGACCACCTTCCCGCACAGCTTTCCGGCGGTGAGCAGCAGCGCGTGGCGCTGGCGCGGGCGTTTAACGGTCGTCCCGAAGTCCTGTTTGCCGATGAGCCCACAGGTAACCTTGACCGTAAAACCGGTGACCGGATTGCCGACCTGCTGTTTTCGCTCAACCGCGAGCACGGCACCACGCTGATCCTCGTCACCCACGATCCGCAGCTCGCCGCCCGCTGCGACCGTCGCCTGCGGCTGGTGAACGGTATTCTTCAGGAGGAGGCATGATTACCCGCTGGTTCTGGCGCGAGTGGCGCTCGCCCTCGCTGCTGATTGTCTGGCTGGCGCTAAGCCTGGCGGTGGCCTGCGTGCTGGCGCTCGGCAGCGTCAGCGACCGCATGGAAAAAGGGCTTAGCCAGCAGAGCCGGGAGTTTATGGCGGGTGACCGGGCGCTGCAAAGCTCCCGCCCGGTGCCGTCGGGCTGGATTGACGAAGCACGTAAACAAGGGCTGAAGGTGGGGGAGCAGATAAGCTTCCAGACCATGACGTTTGCGGGCGACACGCCGCAGCTCGCCAGCGTTAAAGCCGTCGATGATATCTACCCGATGTACGGCGAACTGCAGACCAACCCGCCAGGGCTGAAGCCAAAGCCCGGTACGGTGCTGCTGGCATCACGTCTGATGGCGCTTCTGAACCTGAAACCCGGCGATAGCATCGACGTCGGCGACGCCACCTTCAACATTGCCGGGGAAGTGGTGCAGGAGCCCGATTCCGGCTTTAACCCCTTCCAGCTCGCGCCGCGCCTGCTGATGAACACCGCGGATGTCGCGGCAACCCATGCTGTACAGCCGGGCAGCCGCGTCACCTGGCGCTATAAGTTTGGCGGCACGCCTGCCCAGCTTGACGCGTATGAAAAATGGCTTCTGCCGCAGCTCAAGCCGGAGCACCGCTGGTACGGGCTGGAGCAGGACGAAGGGGCGCTCGGTAAATCTCTTGAACGTTCTCAGCAGTTCCTGCTGCTTTCGGCACTGTTGACCCTGCTGCTGGCGGTGGCGGCGGTTGCCGTGGCGATGGGGCACTACTGCCGCAGCCGTTACGACCTGGTGGCGATCCTCAAAACCCTGGGGGCGGGCAGGGCGCAGCTGCGCAAGCTGATTGTCGGCCAGTGGCTGATGCTGCTGGTCCTCTCCGCGATTACTGGCGGAATAATCGGGCTGCTGTTTGAAAAACTGCTGATGGTGATGCTGAAGCCGGTGCTCCCGGCCGCCTTGCCGCCGGCCAGCCTCTGGCCGTGGCTGTGGGCAATCGGTGCGATGACGGTGATTTCGCTGCTGGTGGGGCTACGCCCGTACCGCCTGCTGCTCGCGACGCAGCCGCTGCGTGTGCTTCGCAACGATGTGGTGGCGAACGTCTGGCCGCTGAAGTTCTACCTTCCGGTGATTATTGCCGTGGCGGTGGGGCTGCTGGCGTGGCTGATGGGGGGCAGCACGCTGCTGTGGGCGGTTCTGGCCGGCGCGGTTGTGCTGGCGCTGCTGTGCGGCGTGCTGGGCTGGATACTGCTCAACGTCCTGAAGCGGCTCACGGTGAAATCCCTGCCCGTGCGCCTGGCGGTCAACCGCCTGCTGCATCAGCCGTGGTCAACGCTCAGCCAGCTGTCGGCGTTTTCGCTGTCGTTTATGCTGCTGGCGCTGCTGTTAGTGCTGCGCGGCGATCTGCTGGATCGCTGGCAGCAGCAGCTTCCCCCGGAAAGCCCGAACTATTTCCTGATCAACATTGCCCCTGAGCAGGTCACGCCGCTGAAGGGCTTCCTGGCGGAGCATCACATTATCCCTGAGTCGTTCTATCCCATCGTTCGCGCGCGTCTGACGCAGATCAACGGCCAGCCAGCGGACGGAAACAAGGACGAGTCGCTGAACCGCGAGCTGAACCTGACCTGGCAGGAGAAACGCCCTGACCACAACCCGCTAACCGCGGGCACCTGGCCGCCGAAAGCGGGTGAGGTGTCGATGGAAGAGGGGCTGGCGACGCGGCTGAACGTGAAGCTCGGGGACAGCGTGACCTTTACCGGCGATACCCAGGATTTTACCGCGAAAGTCACCAGCCTGCGTAAAGTGGACTGGGAAAGCCTGCGGCCAAACTTCTTCTTTATTTTCCCGCCGGGCGCGCTGGACGGGCAGCCGCAGAGCTGGCTGACCAGTTTCCGCTGGGAAAATGGCAACGGCATGCTGACCCAGCTCAACCGGGAGTTTCCGACGGTCAGCCTGCTGGATATTGGGGCGATCCTGAAGCAGGTGGGGCAGGTGCTGGAGCAGGTGAGCCGCGCGCTGGAGGTGATGGTGGTGCTGGTGACCCTCTGCGGCGTGCTGTTGCTGCTGGCCCAGGTGCAGGTGGGCATGCGCCAGCGCCATCAGGAGCTGGTGGTCTACCGCACGCTGGGGGCTGGAAAGCGGCTGCTGCGGATGACGCTCTGGAGCGAGTTTGCGCTGCTGGGGCTGGTGGCGGGTCTGGTAGCGGCCATTGGCGCGGAAACGGCGCTGGCGGTGCTGCAGACAAAGGTTTTCGACTTCCCGTGGGAGCCTGACTGGCGTCTCTGGTTGATCCTGCCTCTCAGCGGCGCGGTGCTGCTTTCTCTCTGCGGAGGCTGGCTCGGCACGCGGCTGTTAAAGGGCAAAGCCCTGTTCCGTCAGTTTGCGAGTTGATTTAGCACGGTGATAGTTGCGCACCGGGTTTTAATGCCGGTGCGCAGCGTTTAAATAGCACAAACTGATAATACCCACTCATTTAGTAGCACAAAACATTAAAAACCCGACCACACGGCCCGATTATTTCCAGTTAATATTCACCCGCTAAATATTTAGCAGCGTGTCTATTAAGGAAAAATAATGACTATAAAAAAATCAGCGCTGGCGGCAACGATCGGCGCGGCAGTGGCATTGACTACCTTCGCTTCTCAGGCGGAAATCACCGTTCTTAAGCAGGAGCCTCAGGCGGGTAACCCGCTGAGCCGCCTGAACTTTACCGTTGGCGGCAGTATTCGTCCTCAGTTCCAGAACATGACCGGCGACGACGGTAAAAACAGCTACAAGCGTAACGGCTTTGACGGCGGCACCCGTTTCCGTTTCGCGGCTGATTACTACCTGTTTGATGACATCAGCTGGATCAGCTACTACGAGCTGGGTGTCAATATTCCTGCGCAGTTTAACTGGGATCACCACTACGCCGACGGCGCACACGACACCACGCGTCGTATGCTCTACACCGGTCTGAAGAGCGATACCTGGGGTACGCTGACCTTCGGTCAACAGAACAGCGTTTACTATGATGTGGTGGGCGCGAAAACCGATATCTGGGACTACGACTGTCCGAAGACAATAAAGT